>NZ_JBNHIC010000003.1:0-226582 GCF_059092905.1 Arthrobacter sp. B0427-1-12
GGAGGGTGTGGGAGAGTAGGACACCGCCGGACACACCGTAACAGGGCCAGGCCCCGCCGACGACGGCGGGGCCTGACCCCTTTAACACCACCCCACCCCGCTACACACCCCCTTGCACCCCGGACAGCAAGCCGCGCGGATTGTCCTGGGCTGCCTCGGGTGGACTGCCGGGCCGGGCGGTAAAGTCGAATGCACGGGATGCGATTCGCACTAGAATTGATCGGGACATTTTTTACTGGTGTCCTGATAACAGATCCATAGCGACGAGCGACTGCAATTTGACCCCGTTGGTCGGCTCACGACGAGAGGAATCAACAGCCATGTCAGAGCACAACGACGGAGGCCAAGGCCGCGGTTCTGGTGGTCACGGCGGCGGGCGCGGCAGATCCTCAGGCGGTGCATACCGCCCCACCAGCAATTCAGGTGGTTCTCCTCGCGGTTACCGGTCGCGTGAAGGCCGCACCGAGGGCGGCGGTTACCGCCCGGATCGGCGCGGTGAGGGCGAGCGGGGCGATTTCCAGCGCGGTGGATACCAGGGCCGGGAAGGTCAGCGCGGCGGTGCTGAAGCCCGTGGCGGCTATCGGCGCGGTGAGGGCGAGCGGGGCGATTTCCAGCGCGGTGGATACCAGGGCCGGGAAGGTCAGCGCGGCGGTGCTGAAGGCCGTGGCGGCTATCGGCGCGGTGAGGGCGAGCGGGGCGATTTCCAGCGCGGTGGATACCAGGGCCGGGAAGGTCAGCGCGGCGGTGCCGAGGGCCGTGGCGGCTATCAGCGCGGTGAAGGCAGGACGCCGGGTTACGACCGGCGCACGGACGGCCAAGGCCGCGGCGGCAGCGGATTCGGCCGCGAAGGCGAAAAGGGTGAGTATCGCGGCAGGCGCGAGGATGCCCAGCGCGGCGGTTTCCGCCGGGAAGGCCAGACCGGTGAGCGCGGCGGCTTCCAGCGTCGGGAACAGCGCGATGATCGCCGCTTCGACCGGGGGGCCTCCGCCGGACGCCCGGAACGCGGACGGCCCGAGCGCAGGGGCACCGATTCCGGTTCCGGTTTTGGCGGGGACGATCGCCGGCGGGGCGGACGCGGATTCGAGCCGCGCGGTGAGCGCTCTTTCGATCGCCGTGGTGAACGCGGTGAGCGCAGTGAGAATGCAGACCGCGGGTACCGCGGTGACAGGGGATCCGAGCGGCGGCCATATCAAGGCCAGCCGCAGGACGGCCGTCAGCACCGTGGCCAGGAACGTCACGGCAAGCCGTACCGGGGCAGGCCAGGCGAGGAGTCGGTGTCGGAATCGGTTGAGACGGCTGCACCGCAGCATGGGACCGCAGCTGACCTGCGCAGCTCCAACCGGCCGGAACGCCCGCGTTCGCCGGAAATCGACGAGGACGTAACCGGCTCGGAGTTGGACCGTGCCACCCGGGCGCAGCTGAAGACGCTGGAATCCCGCAGCGCGGAATGGGTGGCCAAGCATCTGGTCATGGCAGGCCGGCTCATCGATGAAGAGCCGGAGCTGGCGTTCCAGCATGCGCTGGCGGCGAGCCGGCGCGGTGGCCGAATGGCAGCGGTCCGTGAAGCCGTTGGGGTCACCGCCTATGCCGCGGGCCACTACGGTGAGGCTCTTCGGGAATTCCGTACCTTCCGCAGGATCAGTGGCTCCAATGTCCATCTGCCGACCATGGCTGACTGCGAACGCGGCCTGGGGCGGCCGGACAGGGCCCTGGATCTAGTCCGTTCGGAGGACGCGGCGGAACTTGATTCCGCCGGTCAAGTCGAACTGGCGATGGTTGCCTCCGGTGCACGTGCCGATCTTGAGGAGTACGAAGCCGCAGTGACCGCGCTGGAGATTCCCCAGTTGGACCGCAACCGGGCCTTCTCCTTCAGCCCGCGGCTGTTCAGGGCCTACGCCGATGCGCTCGAAAGGGTTGGCCGCGCCGATGAGGCGGGCCAGTGGCGGCGCCAGGCGTTGGTTGCCGAGAAGGCGCTGGGAGTCGGGGATTTCGCGGAACCGGAGATCATCGACCTGGTCGGTGATGAGGAGGAGCCGCGGAAGCCGCGTTCCTCTGAACCGCAGGGCGGCGCACCGCAGGGCGGCGGGGAAAGCACAGCAGAAGCACCGGACGAACCGGGCGGGGAGGCAGCAGCCAAGGCCCCAGCGGAGCAGGACGAAACCGCGGAACCGGAATCTGCTCCGGAACCGGAGCCGACAGGCCCGGACTCGGCCGGTCCGGACTCGGCGGAGGACACCGGGCGGACTGATGACTGAATCCGGCTCGGTACCGTCTGCGTCCGCAGGCATGCTCATTTCCGGGTACGACGCCGTCCTGGCCGATCTGGACGGCGTCGTCTACCGGGGGCCGCATGCCGTTCCCGGGGCTGCCGAAGCACTGGAACGGCTGGCGGAGGTCGGCGTGGCCCTGGCTTACGTGACCAACAATGCTTCGCGCTCCGCCGAAGAGGTTGCGGCACACCTGCGGGAACTCGGGGCGCCGGCTACCGCGGAGCAGGTCTTCGGATCCGCCCGGGCGGGAGCGGCGCTGCTGGCCGGGCATGTGGCCGCCGGTGCCAAGGTCCTGGTCACCGGCAGCGCCGAGCTTGCCGAGCAGATTCGGGCGCACGGGATGGAGCCGGTGCACTCTGCCCTCGATCAGCCGGAGGCGGTGATCCAGGGCTTTGATCCCGGTCTGGGCTGGAGGGACCTCGCCGAGGCATCGTACGCGATCGCCGCCGGCGCCTTCTGGGTAGCCACGAACACCGACATGTCCATTCCACAGGCGCGCGGCATTGCACCCGGCAACGGTTCCCTCGTTGCGGCGGTGCGGGCCGCAACCGGCCGGATACCGCTGGTGGCGGGCAAGCCCGAAGCGCCGCTGTTCAAGACGGCGGCAGGCGGCCTTGGCGCGCGCCGGCCGCTGATCGTGGGGGACCGGCTGGACACGGATATTCTTGGCGGCACCAACGCCGGGATCGATACCGCCGCGGTGCTCACCGGCGTCGATACGGTGGAAACCATCCTGGCTGCACGTGCCGCCGAGCGTCCGAAGTACCTGCTGCAGGATCTGGGCGGCCTGTACGAGCCGTATCCGGAGGTTGTCGAAGCCGGCGGGATCTTCCGCTGCGGCGGATCGGCCGCCCGGGTGGCTGACGGCGTCGTTATGCTGGAAGGCGGGCGCGGGGACCTGGACACCTGGCGTGCGGCATGCGCGGCCTGGTGGACGGCCACCCCGGGGGCGGAATCCGCCCGTCTGCCGGAAATCGAGGGTTGACGCAAGGACAGGCAGATGACGACCGGAGACGAAGAGCCGCAATCGGCCGCGGCGTACTGGCCGGAGGAGATGGAAGCCACCGGAAACCCCGACGTTGACGCGATTATGGCGGCGCTGGCGGAGGTGCCGGGCCTGCCGACACAACAGCACGCAGCCGCCTACGAGCAGCTCCATGACCGGCTGCTGGCCGAGCTCGACGCGGAATCCGACTAGCCGCTGATGACCCGCCTGGACCAGGAACTTGTCACCCGCGGCCTTGCCCGCTCACGTACACTCGCCGCGAAAATGATCGCCGCCGGCCGTGTCAGCTCGGCCGGAACCGTGCTGCAGAAGGCCTCGGCCTCCGTCAGCGCGCACACGCCCCTCGAGCTGGCCGCGGAGACCGGACCGGAATATGTCAGCCGGGCTGGACACAAACTGGCCGGCGCGCTGGCGGCCTTTCCCGAGGTCAAGGTTGCCGGACTGCGGTGCCTGGACGCCGGCGCCTCGACCGGCGGGTTCACGGATGTGCTGCTTCGGGCGGGAGCCGGGCACGTCGCCGCCGTCGATGTGGGGCACGGACAGCTGGTGGAAGAACTGCGGACCGATCCCAGGGTGAGCGTCTACGAGGGCATGAACGTGCGCTATTTGACGCCGTCGGACATCGGTGGACCTGCCGACCTGACCGTGGCGGACCTGTCCTTCATCTCGCTGACGCTGGTCCTTGAGCCGCTGGCCACGGCCACGCGCCGGGGCGGAAACCTGCTGCTGATGGTCAAGCCGCAGTTCGAGGTGGGCCGGGAACGGCTCGGCAGCACCGGGGTGGTGACCTCGGGAAGTGAACGACGGCGGGCGGTTGCCCAAGTGGTCCGCGCGGCGCTTCGGCTGGGGCTGCAGGTGCGCGGGATCGCGCGCAGCCCCCTGCCCGGCCAGGACGGCAACGTGGAATTCTTTATGTGGATAGTTGTGCCATTGTCACAGGCCGCACCTAGGATCGAAGGTGGGCTGGAGGAAGAGGTCTCCCGGGCACTTGCCTGCTTCACCGGAGACTGGGGCGGTACCGGAGGCAGCGTCAATGGCAGCGGAGGAGCGTAAATGAGCAGACGGATTCTTGTCCTGGCCCACACCGGCCGGCAGGACGCCATGGCCGCGGCGCATGAAACCTGCACCCAGCTCCACACCGCCGGCCTGGTCCCGGTGATGCGCCGCAAGGAACTGGAGAACATCCAGACGGTCTACGGCATCCTCACAGCGCCCACGGAAATCCTCGATGAGGATGTGGAGCTGGCAGGTGTGGACCTGGGCATGGTCCTGGGCGGCGACGGCACCATCCTGCGTTCGGCGGAGCTGGTCCGGGACGCCGGGGTGCCGCTGCTGGGGGTCAATCTGGGCCACGTCGGCTTCCTGGCCGAAAGTGAACGGGCGGACCTCGCCCAGACCGTGGAATGGGTGGTCAACCGGTCCTACACCGTCGAGGAACGCATGACCATTGATGTCAAGGTCTGGTTGGACAAACAGCTGATCGCCCACACCTGGGCGCTCAACGAGGCCGCCGTGGAAAAAGCCAACCGGGAACGCATGCTGGAAGTCGTTATGGAAGTGGACGCCCGGCCCTTGAGCTCGTTCGGCTGCGACGGTGTGGTCATGGCCACCCCCACCGGTTCCACGGCCTATGCCTTCTCCGCCGGCGGTCCGGTGGTCTGGCCCGAGGTGGATGCCATGCTGCTGGTGCCGATCAGCGCCCACGCCCTGTTCACCAAGCCCCTGGTCGTGGCGCCGACATCGGTGCTGGCCGTGGAGGTGCTCTCACGCACCGGCGCGGGCGGCGTGCTGTGGTGCGACGGCCGGCGCACGCTGGAGCTGCCGCCGGGCGCACGGATCGAGGTGACCCGTTCGGACATACCGGTCCGTCTGGCCCGGACCCATCCAACGCCCTTCTCCGAACGGCTGGTCCGCAAGTTCCAGCTGCCGACTCAGGGCTGGCGCGGACCGGTCACCCACGGCGACGCGGCGGCGGCCAAGACGACGCAGATTCCCGCGATCGAACCGCTGCACACTGTTGAACCGCACCACTTGGCGCCGGCACCGGAGGACGGGCCGGTCGAGGCGCCGAGGTCCGAGGAGGAAGGGCGCACCACGTGATTGAGGAAATCCGCATCCGGGACCTGGGCGTCATCGCGGACGCCACCCTGCCGCTTGGCCCGGGCTTCAGCGTCGTCACGGGCGAGACCGGCGCGGGCAAGACCATGGTCGTTACGGCACTGGGGCTGTTGCTTGGCGCCCGTTCGGACGCCGGTGCGGTCCGTGTCGGGGCCAAGTCCGCGGTCGCGGAGGCCGTGGTCCGCGTCCAACCGGACGGCCCGGCCGCCCGGCGCGTGGCGGAGGCCGGCGGGGACATCGAAGAGTACGACGGCGGCGCGGAGCTGATGCTGGCCCGTACCGTCAATGCGGATGGCCGCAGCCGCGCCCATGTGGGCGGGCGCGCCGCTCCGGTCGGCGTCCTCGCCGAGGTGGGCGAAGAGCTTGTGGTGGTCCATGGCCAGACGGACCAGCTGCGCCTGAAGAGCGCCGTGGCCCAGCGCGAAGCGCTCGACAAATACGCAGGAGCCGGGCTCGCGGAGCTGCTGGCTCAGTACCGCCGCGGCTTCGACCGCTGGCGCGCCGCCTCGGCGGAGGTCGAGCAGCTGCACCGGGATGCCCGGGAGCGGCTGCGCGAGGCGGAATCCCTCCAGACCGCGCTCGAGGAGATCGACGGGATCGACCCGCAGCCCGGGGAAGACGAGCAGCTGAAGACCGAGGCCGTGCGCCTGGGCAATATCGAGGAACTTCGGGCGGCAGCGCTGCTGGCCCACCAGGCCCTGGTCGCCGAGGAGTACACCGAATCGGGGGACGCGACGTCCCTGGTCGATGCGGCCAAGCGGACGCTGGAACAGGCCGGGGGGCATGATCCCCAGCTGGCCGCGGCTGCCGAACGCCTGGCGGAAGTGGGTTATATCCTGGCGGATGTGGCGGCGGAACTCTCCAGCTACAGTGCTTCCCTGGACAGCGAGGGACCGGAGCGGCTGGCCGAAGTCGAAGCGCGGCGGGCGGACCTGGCCAAGCTGGTGCGCAAGTATGCACCGTCCATCGACGAGGTCCTTGAGTGGAGCGCTGCCAGCCGGACCCGCCTTGACGAGCTCTCGGATGATTCGACCCGGATCGAACAGCTGGAGCAGGAAATCTCCGCCCTTGAGGAGCAGTTGAAGGAGCAGGCCGCAGAGCTGACCGCGCTGCGCAGCCAGGCGGCCGGGGAGCTGGGGCAGCGGGTCAGCGATGAGCTCTCCGCCCTGGCCATGGCCGCTGCGACGCTGGTGGTGCAGGTGGAGCCGACCGGTGAACTCATGGCCCACGGTTCGGATGACATCTCCTTCCTGCTGCAGCCCCATCCCGGAGCTCCGGCCCGGCCTCTGGGCAAGGGTGCATCGGGCGGTGAACTCTCCCGCGTCATGCTGGCCATCGAGGTGGTGCTTGCCGCCGTCGATCCCGTGCCGACTTTCGTCTTCGACGAGGTCGATGCGGGCGTGGGCGGCAAGGCCGCCGTCGAAATCGGCCGCCGGCTGGCCATACTCGCCCGCCACGTCCAGGTCATCGTGGTAACGCACCTGCCGCAGGTCGCGGCCTTCGCAACCCGGCACATCCGGGTCATCAAGACCTCCCCCAAGGGCGGCGACGGGCAGGGGGTCACCGCCAGCGACGTGTCGGTCCTCGACGATGCCGAGCGGGTCAAGGAACTGGCCCGGATGCTGGCTGGGCAGGAGGATTCCAGCTCGGCCCGGGAGCATGCGCGCGAACTGCTCGAGGATGCCCGCGCGCTGTGGGAGGATGGAGCATCGGCTCAAGAAATTACCGCGCGTCAGTAACCGAACCGCGTGTGCGGTTCACCACGATGCATAAACGAGGGCGGTCCCGGCGGCGGGGAAGCCCGTGAAGATGATAGGCTCGAATTCCGTGGTGCAGCGATCAATTTCCCGATTTTCCAAGTCCCCCCAGCCAACCAAGCATATTTTCGTCACCGGCGGTGTAGCGTCTTCGCTGGGAAAGGGGCTGACGGCGTCCAGCCTCGGCCATCTCCTGAGGTCGCGCGGCCTGTCCGTGACGATGCAGAAGCTGGATCCCTACCTGAATGTGGATCCGGGCACGATGAACCCCTTCCAGCACGGCGAGGTTTTCGTGACCGACGACGGCGCCGAAACGGACCTGGACATTGGCCATTATGAGCGGTTCCTGGATGAGAACCTCGATGCCTCGGCCAATGTGACCACCGGCCAGGTGTACTCAGCGGTCATCGCCAAGGAACGCCGCGGCGAGTTCCTCGGCGACACGGTCCAGGTGATCCCGCACATCACCGACGAGATCAAGCACCGGATGCGCCTGGCGGCTCAGTCCAAGAAGGCCCCGGATGTCATCATCACCGAAATCGGTGGCACTGTCGGCGATATCGAATCCCAGCCGTTCCTGGAGGCGGCCCGCCAGGTCCGCCAGGACATCGGCCGTTCCAATGTGTTCTTCGTGCACGTTTCCCTCGTGCCCTACATCGGCCCGTCCGGCGAACTGAAGACCAAGCCGACGCAGCATTCCGTGGCCGCGCTGCGCTCGATCGGCATCCAGCCCGACGCGATCGTCATCCGTTCGGACCGCGAGGTCCCCGAGGCCATGCGGGAGAAGATCGGCCGCATGTGCGACGTCGATTCGGATGCCGTCATCGGCTGCCCGGACGCGCCGAGCATCTACGACATCCCCAAGACGCTGCATGCACAGGGCCTGGACGCCTACATCGTCCAGGCACTGGACCTGAAGTTCAAGGACGTCAACTGGACCAAGTGGAACAAGCTGCTGGAAGCCGTCCACAACCCGGACCATGAAGTCGAAATCGCGCTGGTCGGCAAGTACATCGATCTGCCTGATGCCTATCTGTCCGTCAGCGAAGCGCTGCGTGCCGGCGGCTTCGCCAACAAGGCGAAGGTCAATATCCGCTGGGTGCCTTCCGACGACTGTGACACTCCCGCGGGAGCGTCCACGGCGCTGGACGGCGTGGACGCGATCTGTGTGCCCGGCGGCTTCGGCATCCGCGGCCTGGAAGGCAAGCTGGGCGCCTTGAAATTCGCCCGGGAGAACAAGCTGCCCACCCTGGGCCTGTGCCTGGGCCTGCAGTGCATGGTGATTGAATATGCCCGCAATGTCGTGGGCCTGGCGGGCGCGTCCTCCAGTGAATTCGACCCGGACACCAAGTACCCGGTCATCGCCACGATGGAAGAGCAGTTGGAAATCGTCGCCGGTGAAGGGGATATGGGCGGCACCATGCGGCTGGGACTCTACGAAGCAGCATTGACTGAGGGGTCCGTGGTCGCGCAGACCTACGGCACCACGAAGGTCAGCGAACGCCACCGCCACCGTTATGAGGTCAACAACCAGTTCCGCGACCAGATCGGCCAGGCCGGACTGGTGTTCTCCGGAACATCTCCCGACGGCAAGCTGGTGGAGTTCGTCGAGCTGCCGAAGGACGTGCATCCGTACTACGTGTCCACCCAGGCGCACCCTGAGCTCAGCTCGCGTCCGACCCGGCCGCACCCGCTGTTCGCCGGCCTGATCGCGGCCGCACTGGCGCACCAGAAGGGTGACCGGACCTCCGGGCGGCCCGCGGGCCGGGCTCCGAAGGCCGCAACGCCGCAGAAGGCGAAGGCCTAGGCCATGGCCCGGCTCACCCGTGACCAGTCCAGCGGCGACCAGCCGGGCAGTTTCGCCGATGAGCAGAGCCCCCGGCGGCTGATCCGTTCCGGCATCGTCTACCAGGGGCGCATCTGGAATGTGGTCCAGGACAAGTTCCGGCTGACCGAGGGGGCGGAGCCCCTGGTCCGCGATTACATCAAGCATCCGGGCGCCGTCGCCGTCGTCGTCTTGGACGACGACGGCAAGGTGCTGCTGCTGCGCCAGTACCGGCAGCCGGTACGCATGGCGCTGTGGGAGGTTCCGGCCGGACTTCTGGACGTGGACGGCGAGGATTTCGTGGCCGCTGCCGCCCGGGAACTGGCGGAGGAGGCCGACCTGGCCGCCGCCGAATGGAACGTCCTGGTCGATTTCTTCAATTCGCCGGGATCCTCCAGCGAGGCCATCCGGATTTATCTGGCCCGCGGCATCAGCCCGGTCCCTGAAGCGGAGCGGCATGTCCGGACCCATGAAGAAGCGGAAATCGAGTTTCAGTGGGTGGAGCTGGAAGACGCAGTGCGCGCTGCCCTTGAAGGGCGGCTGCACAATCCGTCGGCCGTTGTCGGTGTCCTGGCCGCGGCCGCAGCCAAGCGGGACGGCTTTGCCAACCTTCGTCCAGCGGATGCGCCGTGGCCGGAACACCACAGCCAGCACCACCTGTGGCCGGCCGGGACGGCACTGCAGGACTAGTCGATGACGGCAGACCCCGGTGTCCGGGAGACTTCGGCGGCACCGTCCGCGCTCCGGTCCTCCGAACTCGGCAGGGCCATTGGCGACTATCTTCAGCACATGGCCGTGGAGCGCGGACTGGCCGCCAATACGTTGGCGGCCTACCGCCGGGATCTGCTGCGGTACCTGCGTTTCCTGGCCGCCCGCAACATATCCTCAGTCAACCGGATCACCCGGCACGATGTGACTGCCTTTGCGCAGGCGCTGGCGGACGGGGCGGACGGAGCCGCCGCGCTGAGTGTGCGGTCCGCGGCCCGGACCATCGTCGCCGTCCGCGGACTGCACAGATTCTGGGCGCTGGAGGGAATCAGCACCGCTAACCCGGCCAGCGATGTCCATCCGCCGATGCCGGGCAAACGCCTGCCCAAAGCGATCTCCGTTGCCCAGGTGACGCGCATCCTCGAGGCCGTCGGGACGGATACACCGTCCGGCCTGCGGGACCGTGCCCTGCTGGAGTTCCTCTATTCCACGGGCGCGCGCATCAGCGAGGCCGTCGGACTCGACATCGACGACCTTGCAGCCGGGGCGGAGCAGACCGCAGCGGCCGGTGACGCCGGCACCGACGGCGGTCCCGCCGTCGTACGTCTTTTCGGCAAGGGCTCCAAGGAGCGGCTGGTGCCGCTGGGCTCCTATGCGGCCAAGGCGATTGACGACTACCTGGTCCGCGCCCGGCCCGGCCTTGCCGCCAAGGGCAAGGGGACACCGGCGCTCTTTCTCAATGCGCGGGGCGGCCGGCTGAGCCGCCAGAGCGCCTGGACCATCCTCAAGGCCGCCGCAGGCAAGGCGCGGATCACGCAGGACGTGTCCCCGCACACCCTTCGGCATTCGTTCGCGACGCACCTGCTGGAGGGCGGAGCGGATGTACGCGTCGTCCAGGAACTGCTGGGACACGCTTCGGTGACCACCACGCAGGTCTACACACTGGTCACCGCGGAAACCCTGCGGGAGGTCTATGCGGCCGCCCACCCCAGGGCACTGGGCAGCCCGGCTGAGCGGTAACACCCTACACTGGCTCCATGACTCCGAAGACGGTTCCGAAGGCGGTTGTCCTGTGCTTCCTGCTCCGGAATACCCCGGACGGCGGCCGGCAGGTCCTGCTGGGCCATAAGAAGACCGGCTTCGGCACAGGAAAGATCGTGGGGCCCGGCGGCAAGGTGGAGCCGGGGGAATCTCTGGCGGAAGCGGCCAGCCGCGAACTGCAGGAGGAAACCGGGATCAGGGTACAGCCGCGGCACTTACGGGAAATGGGCGCTGTGCTCTTTGAATTTCCCAGCCGGTCCGAGTGGGACATGCATGCCACCGTCTTCGTCGGATGGCGCTGGTCCGGCGAGCCCACGGGCTCCAGCGAGATCGATCCGGAGTGGTTCGACGTCGGCCGGCTGCCGGTGGAGCAGATGTGGCAGGACGCCGAGCACTGGCTGCCCCGGTTCCTGGCCGGCGAGCGGTTCAACGTCCGCATCACCCTGGCCCAGGACCATGAATCGGTGCTGTCGGCGGTCTATACGTAGGGCCGCTCCCGCTGGCGCGGGAACGGCCCTTGCATTTTTTGTGGCAGTCAGCTAGGACACGTGGCGCTCGTCGTGGCCGTCGTAGACGCTCAGCGGACGGATCAGCGAGTTGGCTTCCAGCTGCTCCATGATGTGGGCGGTCCACCCGACAATGCGGCTGGCGACGAACAGCGGCGTGAAGGTCTGCGTGTCGAAGCCCATCAGGTGGTAGGCCGGCCCGGCAGGATAGTCCAGGTTCGGCTGGATGTTCTTGCGCTCGCCCATGGCCGCTTCCAGCGCTGCGTAGAGTTCGGCAAGGTCCGGACGGTTGTAGTGCGCGATCATCTTGTCCAAGGCAGCCTTCATCGTCGGCACCCGGGAATCGCCGTGCTTGTAGACACGGTGGCCGAAGCCCATGATCTTCTTCTTGCTGGCCAGCGCGTCCTCTAGCCACGCCTTCGCATGGCCGGCAAGATCGCCGCCCTTCGCGGAGGAGATGATCTCCTCGAAGGTGTGCATGACGGCTTCATTGGCTCCGCCGTGCAGCGGTCCCTTCAGGGCGCCGATGGCTGCGGTGACGGCGGAGTGGAGGTCGGAGAGCGTCGAGGTGACCACCCGTGCGGTGAACGTGGAGGCATTGAAGGAATGCTCCGCGTACAGCACCATGGATACCTTGAAGGCCTCCACCACGTCCGGGGCCGCCTCTTCGCCAAAGGTCATGTAGAGGAAATTGGCCGAGTAGTCCAGATCCGCGCGGGGCGGCACCGGGTCCTGGCCGTGCCGGCGGCGCTGGTCGTAGGCCACGACGGCGGGCATCGCCGCGAACAGGTCCATCGACTTGGTCAGGTTGGCCTCGGCCGTCGAATCCTCGGCCAGCGGATGCCGGGCGCCAATGACACTGGCGGCGGTGCGGCAGACGTCCATCGGGTGGGCCGTCGCGGGAAGGGCATCGATGACCTGCTTGACCACCGGATCGAGCGCGCGGCCGGCGCGCTCGACCTTCTGGAAGGCGGCGAGCTGTTCCTGGTTGGGCAGCTCACCGTGCCACAGCAGGTACGCGACCTCCTCGAAGCTGCACTTCGCTGCCAGCTCCTGCACTGGGTAGCCGCGGTAGAGCAGCGAATTGGTTTCCGGGTTGACCTTCGAGATCCGGGTCGTATCGACGACAACTCCGGCCAGGCCCTTGCGGACTTCGATTGTTTCGGCGTTCATGGGACTTCCTTGTCTGTTATCGAAAGTTCTGGCTGTCGATCAGGCTGCCTGGATGGCTGCCACATCAGTGGGTACCGGGTACCTGGAAATTGAACACGGACGTATCAAAGCGGTTGTATGCCTCATAATCCACCAATTCGTACAAACGCGCACGGGTCAGCATATTCTCCACCTGGGGCTGCTGGGTACCTTCGGCCTTGAGTGTGTCCAGGGTACGTTCGGCCGCGCCCATGGCCATGCGCAGCAGCGTCACCGGGTAGATGACCATATTGACCCCCACGGAAGCCAGCTCCTTGGCGGTGAACAGCTCGCTCTTGCCGAACTCGGTCATGTTGGCCAGGATCGGCACCTCGACGGCGTTGCGGATGGCCTCGAATTCGCCCAGGTCCCGCATTGCCTCCGGGAAGATGGCGTCCGCGCCGGCGTCGACCAGGGCCTTGGCCCGGTCCTGTGCGGCCTGCAGGCCATCCACCGCACGGATGTCGGTGCGTGCCATGATCAGGAAGTTGGGATCCCGGCGCGCGTCGGCCGCGGCGCGGATCCGTTTGGTGGCAGTGTCCAGGTCGACCACGTTCTTGCCGTCCAGGTGCCCGCAGCGCTTGGGGTTGAACTGGTCCTCGATGTGGCAGCCGGCCAGGCCTGCGTTTTCCAGTTCCTGGACGGTGCGGGCCACGTTCATCGGCTCGCCGAAGCCGGTGTCCGCGTCCACCAGGGCCGGCAGGTCGGTCATCCGGGCGATCTGGCCGGCGCGGGTTGCCACTTCGGTCAGGGTGGTCAGGCCGATGTCCGGCAGGCCAAGGTCATTGGCCAGGACGGCGCCGGAAATGTAGACACCGTCGAAGCCCTTCTCCTCGATCAGCCTGGCCGAAAGCGGGTTGAAGGCGCCCGGGAACTGGAGGAGTTCGCCGGAAGCGAGTCCGTCCCGCAGCGTCCGGCGCTTCTGCTCCGGGGTGGTGTGGGCGTAGAGCATCTAGAACAGCCCCTTCGGTCCGGCGGCCAGGTCGATGACGCCGGGTTTGGCAGTAATGTTGAGCCCGTCCAGCTCGCCGGCGCTCAGCTCAGGCAGCCGCTGGACGGTGTCCAGGAAGCGCTCGATTTCCGCCGGTTCCACCAGGCCCTCGGCCAGGGTGCGGAACTTGCTGATGTACTGTTCGCGGGCGAAGGGCCGGGCACCCAGCGGATGGGCGTCCGCTACGGCGATCTCCTCGACGACGGTGGAACCGTCGGTCAGGGTGATTTCCACGCGCCCTCCGAAGGCCTTCTCGGCCGGGTCCAGCGAGTGGTACCGGCGGGTCCATTCGGCATCCTCTTCGGTGCTGACCTTCTGCCACAGGTCCACGGTGTCCTGGCGTCCGGCGCGCTCCGGAGTGTAGGAGTCGACATGGTGCCAGGCACCGTCCTGCAGGGCCACGGTGAAGATGTAGGGAATGGAATGGTCCAGCGTCTCGCGGGAAGCGGTCGGATCGTACTTCTGCGGGTCGTTGGCGCCGGAGCCGATCACATAGTGCGTGTGATGCGAAGTGTGGATGACAATGCTCTTGACGTTGGCCGGGTCCGCGAGTTCCGGATGCTCGCGGTGGAGCTTGCGGGCCAGGTCGATCCAGGCCTGGGCCTGGTATTCGGCGGAATGCTCCTTGGTGTACGTGTCCAGGATCGCCCGCTTGGCTTCGCCGGGGGCGGGCAGCGGAACCTCGTAGGAGCCTTGCGGGCCGTCCAGCAGCCAGGCGATGACGCCGTCTTCGCCCTCGTAGATCGGGGTGGGGGAGGTCTGCCCGCGCATGGCGCGGTCCACTGCCTCGACGGCCATCTTGCCGGCGAAGGCCGGTGCATGCGCCTTCCAGGTGGAGATTTCGCCCTTGCGGGACTGGCGGGTGGCGGTGGTGGTGTGCAGGGCCTGGCCGACCGCCTGGAAGATGGTTTCGGCGTCGAGGCCCAGCAGGGTGCCGATGCCGGCGGCCGCCGAGGGACCAAGATGGGCCACATGGTCGATCTTGTGCTTGTGCAGCGAGATCGACTTGACCAGGTCCACCTGGATTTCGTACCCGGTCGCGATGCCGCGGATCAGGTCCCGGCCGCCGGCGCCGACGTGCTGGGCGACGGCAAGGATCGGCGGAATATTGTCCCCGGGGTGGGAATATTCGGCGGCGAGAAACGTGTCATGGTAGTCCAGTTCGCGCACCGCAACACCGTTGGCCCAGGCCGCCCACTCGGGGGAGACCCGCTCCGTGATGCCGAAGACGCAGGCGCCCTTGCCGTTGGTGGTCGGTGCGTGGGTCAACGCCTGGGCCCGGGCGGCGACGATCGGCGCGCGCTGCAGCGAAGCGACCGCGACGGAGGCGTTGTCGATGATCCGGTTGATCACCATGTCGGTTACGTCGTCGGCAACCTCGACGGGGTCGGCCGCAACCTCGGCGATCTTCCACGCCAGTTGATCCTTGCGGGCCAGGTTTTCTTCGCTGCGGTAGACGCGCACGTGGTGGTTCACAGTCATGAAGCTGTCCTTTCAGATGATGCTGTATCAGGTTCGTTGCCCGCCGGCTGGGGGCTGAGGTTCCGGGTTCCGCGCAGGTGCTCGAGGCTCTTGTGCAGATGGATGGCGGTGGCCGCGCTGGCCAGCGGCCCGTCCCCGCTGGCGATCGCCTCGGCGATGGTTGCATGCTCGTTCGCCGCGGCAAGCAGCCGGCTGGGGTTGTCCTTGGCCAGCCGCCGCACCCGCACCAAGTGCAGGCGCAGGTTCCGCAGGGCCTGCTGCAGATAGGAGTTCGCCATGGCATCGTCCACTGCCGAGTCCAGTCTTTCCACCAGGTCGTAGTAGTCGTGGCGGCTCGGATCGTCCTGCAGCAGCGACGCAGCGTCCAGGAACTCCTCCCGGAGCCGGCGGAAAACCTCGGGATTTCCGCGCCGGGCCGCCAGGTTCGCGGCCTGGCATTCGAGTGCCTGCCGCAGCTCGAAGAGTTCGCTGATGTGCTCCAGTGAGATATCGGTCACGACGACGCCCCGTCCGCTTTGCGGTCTGGCCAGGCCGTCCGCCGTCAGCCTGGCCAGCGCCTCGCGCAGGGGAGTGCGGGAGACGCCAAGCCGCTCGGCTTGCTCCACCTCCCCCAGGACGGTGCCCGGGGGCAGGCGCCATTCGACGATGTCTTCCCGAAGCGCCCGGTAGGCGCGGTCGCTGGCCCGCATTGGCCCTCCCTCCGTAGTGCTCCGCACTGATCGTCTTCCCTTCGATTGTATACATCCGCCCGCTTCCGGCAACCCTTTTTCTTGAAAAGATTGGAAAGTCAACGGCTTTGTGTATACAAACATCTTGCCCTACTCTTCACTCCGGCGCTAGTATGAGCTGCATCACGTTACCGTCGCGCGGAGGGCATTATGGGACCGGCTAAAGGCCGCAGCTACCGGGATTGCTACGAGCAGAGCATGGAGGATCCGGAATCCTTCTGGCTCTCGGCCGCCTCATTGGTGGACTGGGATGCCGCGCCGCGGCGGGCCCTCGATGACAGCAGGGCGCCGCTCTACCGCTGGTTTCCCGACGGGCGGCTGAACACCAGCTTCAATGCCTTGGACCGCCACGTCGCGGCCGGCCGCGGTGGTGCCACTGCGCTCATCTACGATTCTGCGATGCTGGGCATCCAGCGCCGGTACAGCTATGCGGAACTGCTGGCCGAGGTGGAGACGTTCGCCGGCGTCCTGGCCGGCCTGGGCGTCGGGCACGGCGACCGTGTGATCATCTACATGCCGATGATTCCCGAGGCGGTGATCGCCATGCTGGCCACGGCGCGCCTTGGCGCCATCCATTCGGTGGTCTTCGGCGGTTTCTCCCCGCGCGAGCTGGCGGCGCGGATCGACGATGCCCGGCCCGCCGCCGTCGTCACCGCAACCGGCGGCATGGAGCCGGGCCGGCGGATCGAATACCTCCCGGCCGTCGCCGAGGCGCTGGCGCTGGCCGTGCATCCGGTGGCGGACGTTGTGGTGAAGGCCCGGAAGGGCTTCGCCCATTCGATTGAGGAGGTCGCCGGCGGGGCGGGACAGCAGGGCGCGCGCTGGCATGACTGGGACACGCTGGCGGCCGGGGCCGCGCCCGCCGGTCCGGTCAGCGTCGCCGCCACCGATCCGCTGTACATCCTGTACACCTCCGGCACCACAGGTGCGCCCAAGGGCGTGGTGCGGGACAACGGTTCCCACGCGGTCGCGCTGGCGTGGTCCATGGCGAACATCTACGGCGTCGGCCCCGGCCAGGTGATGTGGACCGCCTCCGACGTCGGCTGGGTGGTGGGCCACTCCTACATTGTCTACGCGCCGCTGCTGGCCGGAGCCACCACGGTCCTGTACGAGGGCAAGCCCGTGGGCACGCCGGACGCGGGCGCCTTTTGGCGGGTGGTCCAGGACCATCAGGTGGACGTTCTGTTCACCGCGCCCACAGCGCTGCGCGCCATCCGGAAGGCGGATCCGGATGCCCTGGAACTGGAAAAGTACGACGTCGGCAGCCTCCGGACGCTGTTTGCAGCGGGGGAGCGGCTGGATCCGGAGACCTACGCGTGGATCTCGGCCGCGCTCGAGGTTCCGGTGATCGACCACTGGTGGCAGACCGAGACCGGCTGGGCGATCTGCGCCAATCCGATTGGCCTGGAACCGCTGCCGGTCAAGGCGGGTTCGCCCAGCGTGCCGGTGCCCGGCTACCGGCTGGGCATCGTAGACAGCGCCGGACAGGCGGTCCCGGCCGGAACCGAGGGCAACATCGTCATCCGGCTGCCGCTGCCGCCGGGCACCCTGCCCACGCTCTGGGACAATGACGAACGGTACATTTCTTCCTACCTGAAGGTCTTCGAGGGCTGCTACACGACGGGCGACTCCGGGTATATGGACGAGGACGGCTACGTCTTCGTCATGGGCCGGACGGACGATGTGATCAATGTGTCCGGCCACCGGCTTTCCACCGGGGCCATGGAACAGGCGGTCGCCGCCCATCCGGCCGTGGCCGAATGCGCCGTCATTGGAGTCGCCGATGAACTCAAGGGCCAGCGGCCCAGCGGCTACGTGGTGCTCAAGGCCGGGGCGGACATCGCCGAGGAGGACCTGCGGGCGGAACTGGTGGCCCTGGTGCGGAGCCGTATCGGCGCGGTTGCCGACTTCAAGGACGTCCGCGTGGTCCCGGCGCTGCCGAAGACCCGCTCCGGCAAGATCCTGCGCAAGACCATGCGCCAGATGGCGGACGGCGACAGCTACACGGTGCCGTCGACCATTGAGGACGCCTCGGTGCTGGAATCCCTGGCCCGCGTGCTGCGCGGCTGACGGTCACCGCCGCCAGCTGTATTCGAATTCGGGGCGTCCGCGGGTGCCATAGCGGGGCGACCGCAGGACGGACTGCTGGTCGGCCAGATGCTCCAGGTAGCGCCGCGCGGTGACACGGGAGATGCCCAGCTGCTCCGTGACCTCCACGGCCGAAACCGGCCGGCTGCTCTGCTGGAGCAGTGCGATGACACTGTTGAGGGTTTCCTCGCCCAGACCCTTCGGCATCGCCGCCTGGCCCGGGGCGCGCAGCGCGGCCAGCGCCTTGTCCACCTCCGCCTGGGTGGTGGCGGCGGCCTGCCGGTCCAGGCTCTCGCGGAAGCTCCGGTAGTGGGTCAGCTTCTCGGCGAAGGCCGCGAAGGTGAAGGGCTTGATCAGGTACTGGGCGACGCCGGCGCCGATGGCCTGGCGTACTACCGGCAGCTCGCGGACCGCCGTCACGGCGATGATGCCCACCGGCAGGCCGGCACCGCGGATCCGCCGGATAATGTCCAGGCCGTGCAGATCGGGCAGGTTCATGTCCAGCAGTATCAGGTCGACGTCGGCCGCACGGGGGCCGGCCGCTTCCTTCGGGCGTCCCAGCCCGAGGCGGGCCGTGGCCTCGGATCCGGTCCGGGCGATGCCGGCGACTTCGAAGCCGTCCATCCGGCGGACATATTCGGCATGGGCCTGGGCGGTGAGGTCCTCGTCCTCCACGACAAGGACACGGATCGGTTCGCTCACTTTGTCTCTTCGCCTCTGCCTTTGCTGTTTCGGGGATGGAGCGGCAGCCGGACGGTAAAGACCGCGCCGGGGGCGTTCTCGATGTAGAGCTCGCCGCCCATCCTGCTGACTGACTGGCGGACCAGGGCCAGGCCGACGCCCCGCCCCTGGGGGCCTGGTTCCTTGGTGCTGAAGCCCAGGTCGAAGACCCGCTCCCGCAGTTCGGGGTCGATTCCGGGGCCGCTGTCTTCCACCATGATCTCAAGCGTGGCGTCTGCCGTCAGGAAATCGATCGCGACCTGCTTGGCAGCCGAGCCGGCCGCCGCGTCGAAGGCGTTGTCCAGCAGGTTGCCCACGATGGTGACGAGCTCCGCGGGATCGAGCCCGGCGTTGCCCAGGGTGTCCTGCCCCAGGTCTCCGTGGCCGCTGATGCTGAGCTCGATCCCGCGTTCGTTGGCCTGCGCGGCCTTGCCCATCAGCAGTGCGGTGAGGAACGGTTCATCGACGGCGGAGACCACCTCGTCGGTCAGCTGCTGAGAGTGCTGCAGGTCCCGTGCCGCGAATTCGCGCGCCTCGTTGCCGCGCCCGAGTTCAATCAGGGAAACGATGGTGTGCAGGCGGTTGGAATGTTCATGGGTCTGGGCCCGCAGGGCCTCGGTGAACGTGCGCATCGTCTGCAGTTCGCCGGTGAGGGCCTCGATTTCCGTGTGGTCCCGCAGCGTCGCGACGGTCCCCTGCGGTCTGCCGCCCGATGCCGACGGCATGGCCTCGGCCTGGCTGACAATGAGTACGCGGTCCTCGGTCACATGGACTTCATCCTGGGCACTCCGGCCGGACAGGAACAGCTCCTTGAGGGAAGGCGGCAGCGGGAGCGGCTCGACCGCAGCGGCCGGCGCATTGGGTTTGCGCAGCGGGAGGTTGAGCAACCGGGCCGCCTGGTCGTTGTAGAGTGCCAGCTGGCCGGCGGGGTCCACCAGGGCAAGGCCCTCGCGCACCGAATGCAGCAGGGCGTCGTAGGAGATGAAGATCCGCGCGAGCTGTTCCGGCCCCCAGCCCAGGGTCACCCGGCGCAGGTACCGGCTGAGCAGCCAGGAAACCAGCGCGGAGGCGGCCATCACCGCCAGCGAGAGGGCAATGACGAACGGCAGCCGCGCATTCATGGCTACCGAAACATTGGTCACCGTCACCCCGGCGGCGACCATCGCCACCACCTCGCCGGCTGCGCCGCGGACGGGGACAATGGCCCGCACAGATGGCCCCAGGGTACCGGCGAACACCTCGGTGAACGGCTGCCCGGCCAGGGCCTGTTCGATGGAGCCGATATACGGGCGGCCAAGTTCCTCGGGATCGGGATGGGTGAACCGGGTCCGGTCCGGGGCCATGATCGTAATGAAATCCACGCCGGCATCCTGCATGACCTTCAGGGCATAGGGCTGGAGTGTTTCCGAGGGGGATGGCTTCTGCACCTCGGCAACAACAAACGGGCTGTCCGCGAAGGCGGTCGCGATGGAGAGCATCCGCTGTTCCGCCCGCGCGTAATTCTGGCTGCGGGCATCGATGAACAGCGCGGCGGAGACTACGGCCGTCAACAGCGCGATGAAGATCAGCTGGCCCACCAGGAAACGGCGGGCGATGCTCCAGCTTTTCATGGCTCTACTTTAGGCGCCGGCAGGGCCGCCAATGTGGCGCGGCGAACATTATGAACGCAATAGTGATTCCGCTCACCCGCGTGCCGCACCATGGGTGTCAGCTATCCATCAGCCGTTTCGAAGGAGAAACCAATGGCTTCCACGCCGCAGGTGCCCGCAGATACCGCCGCAGGCCCGAACATGACCCGCAACATCAAACCGCGGACCAAGAGGGACAAGACCCATTTCCTCTACATCGCGGTGATTGCCGCCGTCGTGCTCGGTGCCGTCGTCGGCCTGGCTGCCCCCGAGTTCGCGCAGTCCCTCAAGCCGATCGGCACAGGGTTCATCGCGCTGATCAAGATGATGATCGCCCCGATCATCTTCTGCACGATCGTCCTCGGCGTCGGTTCCATTGCCAAGGCGGCCACTGTCGGCAAGGTCGGCGGTCTGGCCCTGGGCTACTTCATGCTGATGTCCACCTTCGCGCTCGGTATCGGACTGGTGGTCGGCAACCTCATCCACCCGGGCGAAGGCCTGGACATCGCCGGCTCCACCTATGAGGTCGAAGGCTCCGGGGAAGAGGCGCGCGGCACCGTCGACTTCCTGCTCGGCATCATCCCCACGTCGCTGCTGTCCTCGCTGACGGCCGGAAGCATCCTGCAGACCCTGTTCGTGGCGCTGCTGGTCGGCTTCGCGCTGCAGAAGATGGGTCCGGCCGGCGCGCCGATCCTCAAGGGCATCGGCCACATCCAGGCGCTGGTGTTCCGCATCCTGATCATGATCATGTGGCTGGCTCCCATCGGCGCCTTCGGAGCCATTGCCGCCGTCGTCGGCGCCACGGGTGTGCAGGCGATCGTCAGCATGGCGACCCTCATGGTTGCCTTCTACATCACCTGCGCGCTGTTCATCGTGGTGGTGCTCGGTACGATCCTGAAGCTGGTCACCGGCGTGAACATCTTCAAGCTGATGAAGTACCTGGGCCGCGAATACTTGCTCATCTTCTCCACCTCCTCCTCGGAAGCAGCACTGCCGCGGCTGATCGCCAAGATGGAGCACCTGGGCGTGTCCAAGCCGGTCGTCGGTGTGACCGTGCCCACCGGCTACTCCTTCAACCTGGACGGCACCGCCATCTACCTGACCATGGCGGCGCTGTTCGTCGCCACGGCGATGGGGACGCCGCTGGAACTGGGCGAGCAGATTTCCCTGCTGGTCTTCATGATCATCGCGTCCAAGGGTGCCGCCGGCGTCACCGGCGCCGGCCTGGCCACCCTGGCCGGCGGCCTGCAGTCGCACCGGCCGGACCTGGTGGACGGAGTTGGCCTGATCGTCGGCATCGACCGCTTCATGTCTGAGGCCCGCGCGCTGACCAACTTCACCGGCAACGCCGTGGCCACACTGCTGATCGGCACCTGGACCAAGGAAGTCGACCGTCCGCGGGTCACCGATGTCCTGTCCGGCCGGATGCCTTTCGACGAGGGCACGATGAATGCGGACCATGGACACGGTGCAGCGGTGGGGGCCGCTCCGGATGGCGAAGCCTTGCCCGCCTCGGTGGCCGAGGACAAGTCCGACGACGGTAAGCGCCTTGTGGGGGCCGGCATCAACTAGGCGGCGCTCAGCCACAGCCGAGCGGCTGGAGATGGATAGAACAGATAGAATGGCGTGGCCGGTACCCGGACGGGACCGGCCACGCCTGCCGTGTTAAACCGCCGGCAGCCAGGCACTTTCACCCTCAGGTTGAGGGTCAAGGCTCGCCGCCGCATTCAGGGATCGGCAATCGGCCACGGTAACGTTGAACAGAACATGCACGATGACGGAAGCTGGGATAAATACGTGAGCAGCGAACAGAGTTCAGCAACTCTGCAGGAAGCGGACGATGCAGTCGTGGGCCCCACCGGGCGCCCGCTGACTGAATTTCCCGAGCCGCCGGTCCTGGCCGCGCACGGCCCGGCCCGGGTCATCGCCATGGTGAACCAGAAGGGCGGAGTCGGCAAGACGACATCCACCATCAACCTGGGCGCGGCCCTGGCCGAAGCCGGGCGCAAAGTCCTGCTGGTGGACTTCGATCCCCAGGGCGCTTTGTCCGCGGGGCTGGGCGCTAACCCGCACGAACTGGACCTCACCGTGTACAACGTGCTGATGGACCGGAAGGTGGATGTCCGCGAGGCCATCCACGCGACGGAGATCGAGAACATCGACCTGCTTCCGGCTAACATCGACCTGTCCGCGGCAGAGGTCCAGCTGGTGAATGAGGTGGCGCGCGAACAGGTCCTGGCCCGGGCCCTGCGCAACGTCGAGGACCAGTACGACGTCATCCTCATCGACTGCCAGCCATCGCTGGGCCTGCTGACGGTCAACGCCCTGACCGCCGCCCACGGCGTGATCATCCCGCTGATCTGCGAGTTCTTTGCACTGCGTGCCGTGGCGCTGCTGATGGAAACGATCGAAAAGGTCCAGGACCGGCTGAATCCGCGGCTGCAGCTCGACGGTGTGCTCGCCACCATGTACGATGCCCGCACGCTGCACGCCCGCGAGGTCATCGGCCGTCTGGTGGAGGCGTTCGGGGACAAGGTTTTCGAGACGGTGATCAAGCGGACCATCAAGTTCGCCGATGCCACCGTCGCGGCCGAACCGATCACCACCTACGCCGGCAATCACTCCGGTGCGGACGCGTACCGCCGTCTGGCCAAGGAACTCATCGCCCGCGGCGGAGCCCCTTGATCCTGAGAGTCCGTGGCTGAAACGGAGTCCGGAGAGCGGCAGCCGGCCGGGTTCGAAGTCCGGCTGGATAACTTCAGCGGTCCGTTCGACCTGCTGCTGGGGCTGATCGCCAAGCATGAGCTGGACGTCACGGAGATTGCGCTCGCACAGGTGACCGACGAGTTCATCTCCTACATCCGCCGGCTCCAGGACCTGGGCCAGGAATGGGCCCTGGACGAGGCCAGCGAGTTCCTGGTGATTGCGGCGACGCTGCTTGATCTGAAAGCGGCCCGACTGCTGCCGGCGGGGGAGGCTGAAAGCGACGAGGACATAGCGCTCTTGGAGGCCAGGGACCTGTTGTTTGCGCGGCTGCTGCAGTACAAGGCGTTCAAGCAGATCGCCGCCGTGCTGGGGGACCGGCTCGCCGAAGAAGGCAAACGGTTCCCGCGCCAGGCCGGGCTGGAGCCGCAGTTTGCCGCGCTGCTGCCCGAACTCATCTGGCGGACCACACCGGAGCAGTTCGCAGCACTGGCCGGGCAGGCGCTCAAACCGAAGGAACCGGCTCCGACGGAGGTTGGGCTGGACCACCTTCACGCGCCGCCGGTGAGCGTCAAGGAGCAGGCTGATGTACTCGGCGCCATGCTCGCCCCCGGCGCGGCCTTGAGCTTCCGCCGGCTGACCGCCGATGCCGGGGACACGATGGTGGTCGTCGCGCGTTTCCTGGCGCTGCTGGAAATGTTCCGCGACGGCGTGGTGGCCTTCGACCAGGCGTCGCCGCTGGGCGAGCTGAAGGTCCGCTGGACCGGGTCCGGAACCGGCTGGACGAGCGCCGGGCTGAGCGAAGAGTTCGAGGGCGGAGGGAACACTGACACGACAACCGACACGACAGCGGAGGGACCGGATGACTGAACGCATCGCGGAGCAGGAGCTGCGCACCGACGGCGGGGACGCAGAGCTGGACGCCGTTCCGGGCGGCGCCAAAGCCGCGGTGGAGGCTGTGCTCATGGTCGTCGACGAGCCGGTCACCGACGTCGAGCTGGCGACGGCGCTGGCCCTGCCCGTTCCCGAGGTGCAGGACCTGCTGGCCCGGCTGCAGCGCGAGTACGACGGCTATACTGATCAGGATCAAGCCGAGGAAGCCGGCCGTCCGCTCCGGGAAATCCAGCCACGGGGGTTCGAGCTGCGCAGTATCGCCGGCGGGTGGCGGATTTTTTCCCGCTCTGACTTCGCCCCCATCGTTTCCCGCTTCGTCATGGAAGGCCAGACCGCGCGCCTGACCCATGCGGCGCTGGAGACGCTGGCAGTCATCGCGTACCGGCAGCCCGTTTCGCGGGCCCGGGTTTCCGCCATCCGCGGAGTGAACGTGGATTCCGTGGTGCGCACACTGGTGCAGCGCGGCCTGATCGAAGAGACCGGAACCGATCCGGAAACCGGTGCACTGCTGTACCGGACAACGTCGTATTTTCTGGAAAGATTGGGTATTGGAAGTGTTGCCGAGCTGCCCCAGCTGGCGCCGCACCTTCCCGGGCTCGAAAATCTCGCCGATTTTGACGACACCATGTACTGACCCGCTAGCTGTAAGGACATTCAATGACTCAGGCGCCCCGCTCCGGATCCGGCCGCAACAACCCCCGCGGTGGACAGCGGAGGGCCGGCGGCCCCGGCGCATCCTCCGGCGGCTACAAGAGCGGAAGCTCCACTGGTGGGAACTCCAAAGGCAGGGGCTTCAGCGGCGGGAGCCCGCGTGGTGCGGATTCCGGCGGCGCCGGTGAGCGCGGCAGGGGCACCTCCGGGAAAGCATCGGCCGGGCAGGAAGCCCATGGGCGGCAGGATTCGTACGGACGCAAGGAATCCTACGGGCACGGCACCGAATCCCGGCGCTCGTCCAAGGGCGCAGGTTCGCGTGCCGCCGGTTCCAAGGGCGCCGGTTCCAAGGCTGGCAAGGCAGACGTGGACAAGACAGGCGCAGCCCGGGGCGGTCCCGCCCAGCAGTCCGGCGCCCGGCCGTTCGGCAACGAACGGTTCGGCCGGAACCTTGGTCCGGTCCGCCGTCGTCCTTCGAAGCCACGCACGGCGCCGGTCCAGTCCGAGCTGCACGATCCGGAGGGCGTGCGCCTGCAGAAGGTGCTGGCCGGTGCCGGTGTTGCATCCCGCCGGGTCTGCGAGGAGCTGATCGAAGCCGGCCGGGTGGAGGTCGACGGCCAGGTGGTCCGTGAACTGGGCGTGCGGATCGACCCGCAGCGTTCTGTGATCCACGTGGACGGCATCCGCATCCAGCTCGACGAGACCCTGGTCTACTACGTCTTCAACAAGCCCAAGGGCGTGGTCTCCACCATGGAGGACCCCGAAGGGCGCCCCTGCATCAGCGACTTCCTCAAAAACAAGGGGGAGCGTCTGTTCCATGTCGGCCGGTTGGACGTGTCCACGGAAGGCCTGCTGCTGCTGACCAACGATGGCGAGCTCACCAACCGGCTCACGCACCCCTCCTACGAGGTGCCGAAGACCTACCTCGTCCAGGTCCGGGGACCCATGGCCCACGGAATTGGGGCACGGATGCGCGAAGGCATCGAACTGGAAGACGGCATCGCCTCCGTCGACTCCTTCCGGCTGGTGGACTCTACCCCGGGCCACGTGCTGGTTGAGGTGGTGTTGCACTCCGGAAAGAACCGGATCGTGCGCCGCCTGTTTGACGCGGTCGGACACCCGGTGGAGCGGCTGGTCCGGATCAAGATCGGCCCCATTTCGCTGGGGGACCAGCGGCAGGGCACCGTGCGCGCGCTCGGGCGCCACGAGGTCGGCCACCTGTTGGCCGCGGTGGGAATGTAGGCGATGACCGCATTCCACGAACGCGATACCCACCTGTCCGGACCCGTCCTGGTGATCGGCGCGGGACTGCTCGGGGCCAGCATCGGCCTGGGCCTGCGCGCCCGCGGCATCGACGTCGTGCTTTCCGATGTCTCGCCCTCCACGGAGGCCGTGGCCGTGGACATCGGGGCCGGCCGTCCGCTGGGTTCCGCCGATGAATCCTTTGCCCCCGAACTGGTCGTCGTTGCCGCGCCGCCGGACGTGACCGCGTCCCTGGTGGCGCGGGCGCTCGCGGACTATCCGGACGCCGTCGTCATCGACATCGCCAGCGTCAAGGCTTCTGTCCTGGCCGAACTGCAGGCCGGCGGCGGCGATCTATCCCGCTACGTTGGAACCCACCCGATGGCGGGGCGGGAGAAATCCGGTCCCGTGGCCGCCCGCGGCGAGCTTTTCACCAGCATGACCTGGGTGCTCTGTCCGGCGGAGGGAACGTCGCCGGGCGCCCTCAAGATGGCCGAAGCATTGGCCATTGACCTGGGCGCAGTCGTCGTCCGGATGCCGGCGGATGAACACGACCAAACCGTGGCGCTGACGTCCCACCTGCCGCAGGTGGTCTCCTCCCTGGTGGCCAGCCGCCTGCAGGAAACACCACCCCATGCGCTGGCGCTGGCCGGCAACGGACTGCGGGACGTGACCCGGATCGCTGCCAGTGATCCCGGGCTGTGGGTGCAGATCCTCGGCGCCAACGCCTCGAAGCTGGTGGACATCCTGTACGGAGTCCGCGCGGACCTGAACCGGCTGATCGGTACGCTGGAGAATCCGACGGCGAAAGGCGCCCGGCTGGACCTGGCGCAGCTGATTTCCGAAGGCAATGCCGGCCAGGCCCGGATTCCGGGCAAGCACGGTGCGCCGCCGCAGTCCTTCGCACGGCTGACCGTCCTGGTGGACGACCGTCCCGGGCAGATTGCCCGGCTGCTGACGGAGATCGGGGAGATCGGGGTCAACCTGGAGGACCTGCGCCTGGACCATTCGCCCGGGCAACCGGTTGGTCTGGCCGAAATCTCCGTGCTGCCGAGCAAACGGCAGGAACTGACTGAATCATTGACCGGACGCGGTTGGAAGGTTGTGCAATGACATTGGCCCTGGAAGAGCTCGCCGCCTATCGACTGGGCAAGCCGCTGGTCGTGGCCATCGACGGGCCGTCCGGCTCGGGGAAGTCCAGCGTGAGCCGGGAGGCGGCGCGCCGCCTGCACGCCGCCTATCTGGATACCGGTGCGATGTACCGGGCCGTCACCTGGCACTGCATCGACACCGGTGTGGATCTTTCGGACGCGCAGCAAGTGGAACGGGCCGCGCGGGAGCTGGACCTGGCCATCGCCGTCGACCCGGACCGGGAAGAGGTGCGGGTCGCCGGCACGGATGTGACCCAGGCCATCCGCGAACCCTCCATTTCCTCCGCGGTCAGCGCCGTGGCCACGACCATGGGCGCCCGGGCCGAGCTGATCCGCCGCCAGCGGCAGATCATCGTGGAGGCACGCCAGCGCATCGTCGTTGAGGGCAGGGACATCACCACCGTCGTCGCTCCCACCGCCGAGGTGCGGATCCTGCTGACCGCCAGCGAGGAGGCACGGCTGAGCCGGCGGGACGCCCAGCTGGGCGGAACGCAGAACGCGGACCAGCTGAAGGACCAGGTGCTGGCGCGGGACGCCAAGGATTCCAGGGTGGTCAATTTCCGGCAGGCCGCGGACGGCGTGGTCACCATCGATTCATCGGAGCTGGACTTCGAGCAGACCGTCGAAGCGGTGCTCGGCGTCGTCACCGGTACCGCGGGCTAGGTGCGCGTCCGCGTACCCGTCCCGCTTCACATGACATCAACAACAGGAAGGCGACCATGAGCGAGAAATTATCCCGCAGCGCCGCTCGCGACGACTCGGCAGCCAGCGGATCTGCCGGCGAGGAGTATCTGCCCGAGGGCGAGGACCACATCGCCGAACACCTCGAGGCCCTGGACGACGCCGAGGCTGAGCGCCGGGCCGAGTCCCTGCGGGCCGGCCTGGCCGACTATGAACTCGACGAGGAGGATGCGGCTCTGCTGGCCGGACTCGGCGAGGAACCCGAGGAAGAGGGCCCGCTCCGGCTGGACCCGGTGCTGGCCATCGTGGGCCGGCCGAATGTCGGAAAATCCACCTTGGTCAACCGCATCCTCGGCCGCCGGGAGGCCGTCGTGGAGGACACGCCCGGGGTTACCCGTGACCGCGTGACCTACGCAGCACACTGGAGCGGACGGAACTTCACGCTGGTCGATACCGGCGGCTGGGAGCACGACGCGCGCGGCATCCATGCCCGCGTGGCCGACCAGGCGGAGATCGCCGTCGACATGGCCGACGCCGTGCTCCTGGTGGTCGATTCCAATGTCGGCGCCACGGCCACCGACGAGGCTGTGGTGCGGATGCTGCGGCGCAAGAAGAAGCCCGTCATCCTGGTAGCCAACAAGGTTGACGATATGGTGCAGGAGGCTGACGCCGCCGCGCTGTGGTCCCTGGGCTTCGGCCAGCCGTACCCCGTCTCCGCACTGCACGGCCGCGGCACCGCCGACATGCTGGACGCCGTGCTGGAGGTCCTGCCGGAGTTCTCCGCCTATGGCGGTCTGGAGCGCACCGGCGGCCCCCGGCGCGTAGCGCTGATCGGCCGTCCCAACGTCGGCAAGTCCTCGCTGCTGAACAAGCTGGCCGGCAGCGAACGTGTAGTGGTCGACCCGCAGGCCGGAACCACCCGCGATCCGGTTGACGAGATGATCGAACTCGGCGGGCGGACCTGGCGCTTCGTCGATACCGCCGGCATCCGGCGCCGGGTCCATATGCAGCAGGGGGCGGATTTCTACGCCTCGCTGCGGACCCAGTCCGCGCTGGAGAAGGCGGAGGTCGCCGTCGTGCTCCTGGCGGTCGATGAGGTGCTCAGCGAACAGGATGTGCGCATTCTGCAGCTGGCCATCGATTCGGGCCGCGCGCTGGTGCTCGCCTTCAACAAGTGGGACTTGCTCGACGACGAACGGCGCCGTTACCTGGAGCGCGAGATCGAGCAGGACCTGGCCCACGTGGACTGGGCACCGCGGGTCAACATTTCCGCCCGGACGGGCTGGCATAAGGACAAGCTGGTGCCTGCACTGGACCGGGCGCTGGAATCCTGGGACAAGCGGATTCCAACCGGCAAGCTGAATGCCTTCCTTGGCGAACTCGTGGCAGCGCATCCGCACCCGGTCCGCGGCGGCAAGCAGCCGCGGATCCTGTTCGGCACGCAGGCCTCGGCCCGCCCGCCGAAGTTCGTACTGTTTACCACGGGATTCCTGGACCCGGGGTACCGGCGCTTCATCACCCGCCGGCTGCGCGAGACGTTCGGATTCGAGGGCACACCGATCGAGGTGAGCATGCGCGTGCGGGAGAAACGCGCCCGCAAGCACTGACAGGGGCTCCCCGGTGGTCCGGCAGGTCATGGGCGCGCCGGGAGCCGCGGTGGTCAAAATGTCTTCGGATATGCTGTAAACTCGTGGAGGTGGTTCAGCCGGGATGATTTCCGCTGGACAACGGGTTGTGGCGCAGCTTGGTAGCGCACTTGACTGGGGGTCAAGGGGTCGCAGGTTCAAATCCTGTCAACCCGACGCGAAGGGAAGTCCCCGCGGTCGCAAAGACCGCGGGGACTTTTGCGTTTGTAGGGCAGGCACCTGTGCATATACTTTCAGAGGTGACCCGTTGGGCAACCGTCAGTCCGCTGTTTGAGAAAGGTCTTCCATGAGCGACGTTCCCGCAGATCTGCAGTACACCGCCGAACATGAGTGGATCGGCGAAGCCGAAGACGGCATCGTCCGCATTGGCATCACTGACTTCGCCCAGGACGCACTCGGCGACGTCGTCTACGTCCAGATGCCCGAACCCGGTTCCACCATCTCGGCTTCCGATGTGGTCGGTGAAGTCGAATCGACCAAGAGCGTAAGCGACATCTACGCTCCGGTCTCCGGCGAGGTCGTGGCCAGGAACGAAGCCCTCGACTCGGATCCGTCGCTGGTCAACTCCGATCCGTACGGCGAAGGCTGGCTGATGGAAGTGCGGCTTGAGGACCCCTCCGTGCTGGAAAGCCTTCTCAGTGCTTCGGAGTACGAGCAGCAGGTAGGCTAGGACTACCGGTTCAATAAGCGCGGTTCAGCAATCGTCATGGCCAGCCGGTCCGGGACCGGTTGGCCATTACCAATTCAACGGGAGGACTACCCATGGTGGGCGACAGCAGCACAGCTGCAGGTAAAGAACGGAAAGTGGGCGCGGAGCCCGTTCCGGCCAACGAGACGACGTCGATCAGTCTCCCGCCCCTGCCGCAGGCTGCCACCATCGAACCGAAGCTCAGCCCCGAGGAACGGGCGGCCGTAGCGGCGCTGCCAGCCGGCTCGGCTCTGCTGATCGCCCACAGCGGCCCCAACAGCGGCGCGCGCTTTTTGCTCGACCAGGATGTCACGACGGCAGGGCGCCACCCCAATGCGGATGTGTTCCTCGACGACGTGACCGTCTCGCGCCAGCATGCCGAGTTCCGCCGGACACCGGGCGGTTTTTCCGTGGTGGACACCAGGAGCCTCAACGGCACCTATGTGAACGGCGACCGCGTGGACAGCGTCAACCTCCGCACCGGAAACGAAGTCCAGATCGGCAAGTTCCGCCTGACGTTCTATGCCGCAGGTGTACCCGCCCCGTCCGCTACCAAGGTGCAGGATTAACAACAGTGCCAGCTTCACAGCCTGCGCGCCGTCCGCTGGGCGCAGCGAGGGACCGCTTCCACAGCGGCGTCCTGAACATCGGGCAAGTCCTTTCTGAACTGCGTGAGGATTTCCCGCAGATCAGTGCCTCCAAGATCCGTTTCCTGGAGGAGAAGGGCCTGATCAGCCCGCAGCGCACACCCGCGGGGTACCGCAAGTACACGGTCCAGGACGTTGAGCGCCTGCGGTTCGTCCTGGCGCTCCAGCGGGACCAGTATCTGCCGCTGAAGGTCATCAAGGATTACGTCGACGCGATCGACCGGGGCGAACGCCCGGATTCCCTGCCCGGGGGCATGACGCTGGCCCCGCGGATGGTCTCGGACCAGCTTGCGGACGAACTGGCGGGCAAGTCGCGGATCATGACGCTCGCCCAGCTGACTGCGGATTCCGGTGCGACGCCGGAATTCATCCGGGAGCTGATGAGCTTCGGCCTGATCGGCGATCTGGACGGGCAGTACGACGAGCATGCCCTCAGGGTCGTTAAGGCCTGCCGGCAGCTCGAGGCGCACGGTCTCGAACCGCGCCATCTGCGTACCATCCGCGCCGCAGCCGACAGGGAACTGGGGCTGGTGGAACGGGCGGTTGCCCCGACCGCATCCCGGAAGGACGTCGCGTCCAAGGCGCGGGCGGCGGAGGCTGCCCGCGAAATCAGCGACCTCTGCCTGAGCCTGCACACCGCGCTGGTGCACGGACAGATTGCCCGCATGGACCGCTGAGCCGCCGGGCTCCGGCCGGGTGCCGGCCCGTTGACAGACTGACCGCTGAATGGAGGACTTCACATGCTGGAAGTAGACGTCGTCGGAGTTCGGATCGAACTTCCCTCGAATCAGCCGCTTGTCTTGCTCAAGGAGACCCACGGGGACCGGCACCTGCCGATCTGGATCGGTGCCCCCGAGGCCAGCGCCATCGCCTTCGCGCAGCAGGGAATCGTTCCACCCCGTCCCATGACCCACGATCTGCTCTGCAATGTGGTCCATGCGCTGGGCCGCTCCATCACCCAGGTGCAGCTGGTGACGGTCCAGGACACCGTTTTCCACGCGCGGCTGGTGTTTGACGACGGCACGACGGTCAGTGCCCGTGCTTCCGATTCGATCGCCATAGCCCTGCGCATTCCCTGTCCCATTTACTGCGCCGAGGAAGTCATGGACGACGCCGGCGTGCGGATCTCCGAAACCCAGGAAGAGGAATCGGAACCGGAAAGCGAGGAAAGCGCTGAGACGGAGATGAAGCGTTTCCGTGAGTTCCTGGCGGACGTGGAACCCGAAGATTTCGAGAACTGACCGCGCGACACGCCTGGGCGAATGGCGCAGGATCTTTGCCCAACGGCTCCCGCGGGCCTAACGTGGAATCACAAGGTTTCCGTTGCACCGGCCCGTATCTCCATGCAGACTTAGATGGAGCTCTCCGCAGGTGCGGCTAAGGCCGACTTCCCTTTGGGGGGACTAAGACGAGGAGGGTACACGTGAGTCCGAAAGGCAACGCCGGCAAGCTTTCCCATGCCGCGGCACCGGGCGCGGCCATTCCGGCCAGCGCCCAGGGCTTGCTGTTCACCGAAGACCTGCCCGTGCTCGATGAAGACGCCGGGTACCGTGGTCCGACGGCCTGCAAGGCTGCAGGCATCACCTATCGGCAGCTCGACTACTGGGCGCGGACCGGACTGGTCGAACCGGCGGTCCGCGGAGCCTCAGGCTCCGGGTCGCAGCGGCTGTATGGCTTCCGCGACATCCTGGTGCTCAAGGTGGTGAAGCGGCTGCTGGACACCGGTGTCTCGCTGCAGCAGATCCGCACCGCGGTGGAACACCTGCGTGAACGCGGTGTCGAAGACCTGGCCCAGATTACCTTGATGAGTGACGGCGCCAGTGTCTACGAGTGCACGTCCGCGGATGAGGTCATCGATCTGGTCCAGGGCGGCCAGGGGGTCTTTGGCATCGCGGTGGGGCGGGTCTGGCGCGAGGTCGAAGGCAGCCTTGCGCAGTTGCCGAGCGAACACGCGGTGGACCAGGAATTTCCCGACGACGAGCTGAGCAAGCGCCGGGCGGCCCGGAAGATCAGCTAAGGCGTGGTGTGCGGCTGCGCTGCCGCCCGGAGTCCAGCAGGCTCCTGAGCAGCTCATCGAACAGTGCGGACGACTGCCTGGCCAATTCACCGGGCCAGTGGTGCACAGCGTGCGCAGCCCCCTGCACCTGCTGCCAGTTAAGCTGGTCGGGGATGATGGGGGAGAGCAGCAACTGGCCGAACATCCGCCTCATTTCGGCGAGCCGGTAGGTATGCTCGCCGGAATCGGAGCGGACACGGTTCGCGATGACGCCGGCGGTGGACAGATTCGGCGCGAACTCCCGCCGGAAGAGTTCGATGGCACGCATTGTCCGTTCCGTGCCGGCGACCGAGAACAGGGCAGGTTCCGCAACCAGCATGACGCGGTTGCTGGCCGTCCACGCGATCCGGGTCAGGCCATTGAGCGAGGGCGGGCAGTCCACGAGCACCAGGCCATAGCGGCCGACCCGCGAGAGCAGAGTGTCCAGTCTGCGCAGGTCCCGGCGGCCCAGATCCGGCCGGTCATAGATGCCGGAGAAGGCCGATCCCATCGCCACATCAAGGACCGGTGCGGCACCCGCGGGGTTGCTGCGCAAGGCGGCTTCCGTTGTCACCCAACGGCTGGGCACGACGTTGGCCGCAAGATCCGCCTTCCGGGCTGTCCTGAGCAGCTGCCCGATGTCCAGGTGCCCACGGACACGGACGGATAGTCCGGTGGTGGCATCGGCATGCGGGTCCAGGTCCACGACCAGGGTTGGAATTCCCGCTGCGAGTGCAGCGGACGCCAATCCCAGGGTTACCGACGTCTTGCCGACGCCGCCCTTGAGGCTGCTGATGCTCACTACCTGCACTTGATAAACCGCTGCCTAACCTGTGTGCCCAAGATCCAGGCATCATCATATGTTCAATGCTGCAGGTTCCGAATTCCGGGGCCGGTTGCGGCCAGCGGCCGAAAGACTGCCCTCGCCGACGATGCCCTTCGGAGCGGGCCGCGAATTGTAGGATTCGCCACAAATACTGGTTGGTTCGTCATGTAGGACGGACAATTTGTATCGGATGGCATACCTCCGTGAGACTGTCATCACGTATTCTTACCGACCCCGTAAAGATGCAGGAGAGGCATGTTCTCGAAGATATTGGTAGCGAACCGCGGTGAAATCGCCATCCGCGCGTTCCGCGCCGGCTATGAGCTGGGCGCCAAGACCGTAGCGGTCTTCCCGCGCGAAGACAGGAATTCCATCCACCGCCAGAAAGCCGACGAGGCCTACCTGATCGGTGAGGAAGGCCATCCGGTCCGGGCCTACCTTGACGTTGACGAGATCGTGCGCGTCGCCAAGGACGCCGGCTGTGACGCGATCTACCCCGGATACGGGTTCCTCTCCGAGAACCCGGACCTGGCTCGTGCGGCTGCCGCCGCGGGCATCACCTTTGTCGGTCCTCCCGCGGAAGTACTCGAACTGGCCGGGCACAAGGTGCACGCCCTGGAGGCGGCTCGCAAGGCCGGTATTCCGGTGCTGAATTCCAGCGCTCCCAGCGCCGATGTGGAGGAGCTGCTGGCCGCCGCCGACCAGATCGGCTTTCCGATCTTCGTCAAGGCCGTAGCCGGCGGCGGCGGCCGGGGCATGCGCCGGGTGGATACCCGGGAAGCGCTGCCTGAAGCCCTCAATGCCGCCATGCGCGAGGCCGGCACGGCGTTCGGCGATCCGACCGTGTTCCTGGAGCAGGCGGTGCTGCGCCCGCGGCACATCGAGGTGCAGATCCTGGCCGACGCCGAAGGCAATGTCATGCACCTGTTCGAGCGCGACTGTTCGCTGCAGCGCCGCCACCAGAAGGTGATCGAGATCGCCCCCGCCCCGAACCTGGATGAGAATATCCGCCAGGCGCTGTACCGGGATGCGGTCAAGTTCGCGAAGGCGCTGAACTACACCAACGCCGGTACGGTCGAATTCCTGGTGGATACGGTGGGTGAGAGGGCCGGCCAGCATGTTTTCATCGAGATGAACCCGCGCATTCAGGTGGAGCACACGGTGACCGAGGAGGTGACCGACGTCGATCTGGTCCAGGCCCAGCTGCGCATCGCCGCAGGCGAGACGCTGGCGGATCTGGGACTGAGCCAGGACACGGTTTTCCTCAGGGGCGCCGCGCTGCAGAGCCGCATCACCACAGAAGACCCGTCCAACGGCTTCCGGCCCGACGTCGGACAGATCACAGCGTATCGTTCGGCTGGCGGCGCCGGCGTGCGCCTGGACGGCGGCACCGTCTATGCCGGGGCTGAGATCAGCCCGCATTTCGACTCGATGCTGGTGAAGCTGACCTGCCGTGGGCGGGACTACAAGCAGGCGGTCAGCCGGGCCCGCCGCGCACTGGCGGAATTCCGCATCCGCGGGGTGTCCACCAATATTTCCTTCCTGCAGGCGGTCCTGGAGGACCCGGACTTCGTCGCCGGCAATGTGGCCACGTCCTTCATCGATGAACGTCCGGAACTGCTCAAAGCCCGGGTCTCCGCCGACCGCGGGACCAAACTGCTGACTTGGCTGGCGGACGTGACGGTCAACAAGCCACACGGCGAGCTGCAAGTCCACGTGGACCCGGCGGAGAAGCTGCCCGCACCCGTCCGCAGGGCCGGCGATGCCACCGGGACCCAGCTTGCGGTTCCGGCGTCCGGATCCCGCCAGCGCCTGGCGGAACTCGGTCCGGAGCGCTTCGCCGCCGAGCTGCGGGCCCAGACGCCGGTAGCGGTCACGGACACCACCTTCCGGGACGCCCATCAGTCCCTGCTGGCCACGCGGGTGCGGACCCGTGACCTGGTCGCTGCCGCGCCGGCCGTGTCGGTGCTGACCCCGCAGCTGCTGTCCGTGGAGGCCTGGGGCGGCGCCACCTACGACGTCGCCCTCCGGTTCCTCGGCGAGGATCCCTGGGACCGCCTGGCGGCGCTGCGGCGGGCGTTGCCCAATATCTGCATCCAGATGCTCCTGCGCGGCCGCAACACGGTCGGCTACACCCCGTATCCGCTCGAGGTCACCGAGGCCTTCGTGCAGGAGGCGGCCGCCACCGGCGTCGATATTTTCCGGATCTTCGACGCGCTCAACGATGTGTCCCAGATGGAGCCGGCCATCAAGGCGGTCCGGGCCACCGGTACTGCCGTCGCGGAAGTGGCGCTGTGCTACACCGGCGACATGCTGGACCCGGCCGAGAAGCTGTACACGCTGGACTACTACCTGGAGTTGGCGCAGCGGATTGTCGACGCCGGCGCGCACATCCTGGCCATCAAGGACATGGCCGGGCTGCTGCGCCCGGCCGCGGCCGCGAAGCTGGTCACCGCGCTGCGGGAGAAGTTCCCGCTGCCGGTCCACCTGCATACCCACGACACTGCCGGCGGCCAGCTGGCCACGCTGCTGGCCGCCGTGGATGCCGGGGTCGACGCCGTCGACGTCGCCAGTGCGTCCCTGGCCGGGACCACCAGCCAGCCGTCCGCATCCGCGCTGGTGGCGGCGCTGGCGCACACGCCGCGCGACACCGGGATCAGCCTGGAGAACATCAGCGCGCTGGAACCGTACTGGGAGGCGGTGCGCCGGGTCTACGCCCCGTTCGAATCCGGCCTGCCGGGTCCCACCGGGCGCGTCTACACCCACGAGATCCCGGGCGGCCAGCTGTCCAACCTGCGGCAGCAGGCCATCGCGCTGGGCCTGGGCGAGCGGTTCGAAGCGGTCGAGGACATGTACACGGCCGCGGACCGGATCCTCGGCCACTTGGTCAAGGTCACCCCGTCCTCGAAGGTCGTCGGCGATCTGGCGCTGCAGCTGGTCGGCAGCAACGTGGATCCGGCGGACTTCGAGGCGAATCCGCAGAACTACGACATCCCCGACTCGGTGATCGGCTTCCTCAACGGCGAGCTGGGCGACCCGCCCGGCGGCTGGCCTGAGCCGTTCCGGACCAAGGCGCTGCAGGGGCGCAGCTTCAAGCCCCTCACGGCGGAGCTCAGCGACGCGGACCAGGCCGCGCTCAAGGGGGACTCCGCTACCCGCCGCAGCACGCTGAACCGGCTGCTTTTTGCCGGGCCGGCGAAGGACTATGCGAAAACCCGGGAAACCTACGGTGATGTTTCGGTTCTGGACACCCGCGACTACCTGTACGGCCTGCAGCGCGGTTCCGAGCATGTCATCCAGCTGGAGAAGGGCGTCCGCCTGCTCGCCACGCTCGGCTCCATTTCGGAACCGGATGAGAAGGGCATGCGCACCGTAATGTGCACGCTGAACGGCCAGCTTCGTCCGGTCACGGTCCGGGACCGCAGCGTCGAAAGCGATGTCAGGGTCGCCGAAAAGGCCGACGCATCCAACCCCGGCCACGTCGCGGCTCCCTTTGCCGGCGCCGTCACGCTCACGGTCAAGGTAGGCGACACGGTCAAGGCCGGGGACACCGTGGCCACCATCGAGGCCATGAAGATGGAAGCCTCGATCACGGCTGCGGTGGGCGGCACCGTCCAGCGCCTGGCTATCGACGGGGTGCAGCAGGTCCAGGGCGGCGACCTGCTGCTGGCCATCGACGCAAGCTAGCGCCGCGGGCCCCGGCCGAGCTTGCGAGGCTGGGGGAAGGCGCGACGCGCTAGTAGGTCCCGCTGCCGCGGGTGGCGCCTTCCCGGTGCCGCCCGCGGCTAGACTGCCTAGCGTGACTCATTTTGATCTGGCCATCATCGGCTCCGGCTCCGGCAACTCCCTGATCACCCCGGACTGGGACGGCAAGCGGGTCGCCATTATCGACGGCGGCACCTTCGGCGGAACATGTCTGAACGTTGGCTGCATCCCGACCAAGATGTACGTGTATCCGGCCCAGCTTGCCGCCGCAGCCGCCGAAGCCGGGCGCCTGGGCGTGGATGCGGCAATCGCCGCGGTGCACTGGCCGCAGATCCGCGACCGGATCTTCGGACGGATCGACGCGATCTCCGAGGCTGGGAAGCGGTACCGCGACGTGGAACTGGACCATGTCACCCTCTATACCGAGAACGTGCGGTTCACCGGACCGAAGAGCCTGGTCACGGAGTCGGGCGAGGTTATCGAGGCAGACCAGATCGTCGTGGCCGCCGGTTCCCGGCCCAGGCTGCCCGCGACCCCGGGCCTCGACCTGCCCCAAGTCCACACCTCGGACACCGTCATGCGGCTCGATGAGCTGCCGGACCGGGTGCTGGTCGTCGGCGGCGGCTACATTGCGGCGGAGTTCGCCGCTATCTTCGCCGGTTTCGGTTCCCGGGTCACGCAGATCAACCGCTCCATCCAGCTGCTGCGCTCGCAGGACGATCTGGTGTCGGAGCGATTCACCGTCGAAGCCGCCAAACGCTGGGATGTCCGCCTCGGCTATGAGCTGTCGCACGTGGCCGCGAACGACGACGGCAGCGTCCGGGCCGTGCTGACCGGCACCCACGGCGGGGCCACCCAGGAACTGGATGCCGACGTCGTCCTTTTCGCCGCCGGCAGGATCCCCAATACGGACCGGCTGGACGTTGCCGCGGCCGGCTTCGATCTGGCGCCCGACGGGCGCTTGCTGGCCGACGAGTACCAACGCGTGCTCGCGGACGGGGCGCCGGTGGAGGGCGTGTGGACCTTGGGCGATGTCAGCAGCGAGTACCAGCTCAAGCACGTGGCCAACCACGAGGCCCGGATCGTGTCCCACAACCTGGTGAATCCACAGTCGCTGCGTGCGCGGGACCACCGCTTCGTTCCCGGCGCTGTGTTCACCTCGCCGCAGATCGCCAGCGTCGGGATGTCCGAAGTCCAGGCGCGCGTGGACGCCGCGGGCCGCGGCGTGGAGATCGTCACGGCGGTGCAGGAGTACGGTTCGACGGCGTACGGTTGGGCGATGGAGGACACCACCGGCTTTGTGAAGCTGGTGGCGGAGAAGGAGTCGGGGCTGCTGCTCGGCGCGCACATCATGGGGCCCGAGGCCTCCATGATCATCCAGCCGCTGGTCCAGGCCATGTCCTTCGGCCTGGACGCCAGGACGATGGCGCGCGGACAGTACTGGATCCATCCGGCGCTGACCGAGGTCGTGGAGAACGCGCTGCTGTCCCTCGACGTGGCGGTCAGCGACTCCCAGCCGATCTAGCCCTGGCTCAGCGCGAAGTGGACGTCATCCCGTAGATGTCATCGAGCACCGACGCATAATCGGCGAGCACCTGGGCCCGCTTGACCTTCAGCGACGGGGTCAGGTGGCCGCTGGCCTCCGTGAAGTCCTGCGGAACGATCCGGAACTCCCTGATGGCTTCGGCCCGCGACACGGCCTGGTTCGCTTCGTCGATCAGGGCCTGCATCGCAGCGCGGACCTTGTCGTTTCCGGCTGCCTCCGCCATGGGCATGGCGGCTGGGAGCCCGTTGCGTTCCAGCCAGCCCGGAAGGGCCTCCTCATCCAGCGTGATGAGGGCGGAAATGAACGGCTTGTGGTCACCGACCACTACGCACTGCGAGACCAGGGCATTGGCCCGGATGGCGTCCTCCAATGTTGCCGGGATGACATTCTTGCCGCTGGCCGTCACGATGATTTCCTTCTTGCGGCCGGTGATCTTCAGGAATCCGTCCTCGTCCAGCTCGCCGATGTCCCCGGTACGGAACCACCCGTCGTCGAACGCCTCCGCGGTGAGGTCCGGCCGCCCGAAGTAACCGCGGAGCACGCAGACACCCTTGGCGAGGATCTCGCCGTCGTCAGCGATCCGCACGGCATTTCCGGGAAGCGGGGCGCCCACGGTGCCGATCTTGATCAGGCGGGGGGTGTTCACGGACACTGGAGCCGTTGTCTCGGTCAGTCCGTAGCCTTCAAGCACCGTCACGCCGATGCCGTGGAAGAAGTGCCCCAGCCGCTCGCCCAGCGGCGCGCCGCCGGAGACGGCATACTTGACGCGCCCGCCCAAGGCCTCGCGGATCTTGCGGTAGACGAGCCGGTCGAAGAGTGCATGCTTGAGCTTGAGGGCCAGGCCCACGGAGCCTTCCTGCTGCGCCCTGGACCAGTCGATGGCCGCCTGCGCGGCGGCGGCGAAGATTTTCCCCTTGCCGTTGTCCTCGGCTTTCAGCAGCGAACTGTTGTAGACGCGTTCGAACACGCGCGGGACGGCCAGGATGAAGTCAGGGCGGAAGCTTTGCAGATCCGGCAGCAGGTTCTTCACATCCGGAGTATGGGCGACGGTTACCCCGGCCGCTACGCACAGGACGGAGATGAACCGGGCAAAGACGTGGGCCAGCGGCAGGAACATGATGGTCCTGGCGTCCCGGCGGGCAATCTCCGGCAGGGCCGCAGCGGCGTTGTCTGCCAGCCTGACGAAGTTGCCGTGGGTCAGTTCGCACCCCTTGGGGCGCCCGGTGGTGCCAGAAGTGTAAATGATGGTGGCCAGGTCCTCCAGTCCCGCCGTGGACCGGGCGCGCTCGAGGACATCCCCGCCGACGGCGGCGCCCGCCTCCCGGAGCGGGTCCAGCCCGGCGCCGTCCAGTTCCCAGACATGCCGGAGGGCGGACAGATCCGCTGAAATACCCGCCGGGGAATCCGCCAGGGCGGCCGCCCGCCGGACCACGTTTCCGTGCCGGGCCGATTCCACGAACGCGGCCACGGCACCGGAATCCCCGAGGATCCACGCCACCTGGCTGGGGGAGGATGTTTCATAGACGGGAACGGAGACGGCACCGGCGAACCAGATGGCAAAATCCACCAGCGACCATTCGTAGCGGGTGCGGGCCATGATCGCCACCCGGTCCCCGGGCTGGATGCCTGAAGCAATCAGGCCGGTGGCCAGGCGCTGTACATCCGCCAGGAAGTCGGTCGCACTGATGTCCTGCCAGTTTCCCGCGGCGTCCCGGCGTGAAAACAACGCCGGATTTTCCGCCGCCCCGGTATGCCGGAGCACCAGGTCTGTGATGTTGGAGTTCGCCGGGGTGTCCACCAAAGTGGGAATGCTGTATTCGCGCACGATAGCTCCTTCGATACCTGCCGTGGACCACGGTAGACACCAGCGTACACCAGCCCGGATGGCCTCTACCCGCTGGTAACTTACGGATCCGCAACGGTCCCTCGCGGGCCGGCGGCGTCCTAGAATTGGACGTGATGCCAGCCCCACGCCGCTTCCCGCCCCGGTTCCGTCCGCGCCGGCTGAACCGTACCCTGGGGCGGCCGTGGCTGCCTTCAAGGTTGGGCATGTCCCCGCCGCAGCCGTACCGGGGGATGCATCCGAACCTGCCGCTGCGGCTGGGCCGGCACGGCAACGCCATCGGGATCGACATCGGCGGGACGAAGGTCGCCGCCGGGGTCGTCGATAACGGCGGCAGGATCCTCGCCAGCGCCCGGCGGGACACTCCGGGTCATGATCCGCGGGAAGTCGAGCGGGTCATTGCCGAACTGGTGGCCGAGCTTTCGGCCGGCCACCGCATCGGGTCCGTAGGTATCGGCGCCGCCGGCTGGATGGACACCAGTGGCAGCACTGTGCTCTTCAGTCCGCATCTGGCGTGGCGCAATGAACCGCTGCGGGGCAACCTGGAACGGCTCCTGCGGCGGCGGGTGCTGATCGTGAACGACGCCGATGCCGCCGCCTGGGCGGAATGGCGCTTTGGCGCCGGGGCCGGACAGAGCCGCCTGGTGTGCGTGACGCTGGGCACCGGTATTGGCGGTGCCATGATCATGGACGGCCGGCTGGAACGCGGCCGCTACGGTGTGGCCGGAGAGTTCGGCCACCAGATCATCATGCCGCAGGGGCTCCGCTGCGAATGCGGAAACAGGGGTTGTTGGGAGCAGTACGCTTCCGGGAACGCCCTGGGCCGGGAGGCCCGGGAGCTGGCGGCGGCCCGTTCGCCAATGGCTCAGGACCTGCTGGACGCCGTGGACGGGGACGTGGAGGCCATCACCGGTGCGCTGGTGACCCGGCTGGCCCTTGCGGGCGACCCGGCCTGCATTGAGCTCATCGAAGAAGTCGGCGACTGGCTGGGACTCGGCCTGGCCAACCTCGCCGCTGCGCTGGATCCCGGCAAATTCGTGATTGGCGGCGGCCTGTCCGCGGCCGGGCGGCTCCTGCTTGAGCCGGTCCGGCGGTCGTTCGCACGCAATCTCACGGGCCGGGGTTTCCGGCCCGCCGCCGCCATTGATCTTGCGGCGCTGGGGCCGGAGGCGGGGATGGTCGGCGCGGCGGACCTGTCACGGGTTTCCGTTCGAAGGTAACGGCCGGAACCCCGGCGGCCGGGGCTGCTCAGACGACGGCGCCGTCGTCGTCGTCATTCTCCCGGTGCTGCGGAAGGCGGTAGACGAGGTAGCCGACCGAGGCGATGAAGACGGCCACGATGCCGACAATGGCAGCCGCCGGCAGGCTGCGCCAGAACATCGACGCCAGCAGCAGGGCAAGCGGACCGCCTGCCGCGCCGATCCAGGCCAGGACAACCATCGGATCCCCGGCGCCCAAGGGGGGAGGCTCGGGCGGGATGAAACCTTCCTCCCCATCCTCGGCGGCCACATAGTCCCGGGGTCCGCCGGGCGGGGTTACGGCCCTGCCCGATTCGGGCGGCTGGGCACCGGTGGGTTTGGCAGCCGGGGCGGGCCTGATCAGCGGCTGGTTGGCGAAGATCGCCCGAACGCGCTCGCCGGCATCGGAGCCGCCGTGGGCGGAACCGCCGGGACCGCTGGAAGGCGGGCCACCGCCGTCGGCCGGTTTGAGTCCTGCCGGTCCGGTGTTTTCCGGCCCGGCAGCGCCAGGGGCCCCCCGGCCGGTCCGGCCGTCCAGAGGGCCCTCGGTGGGGCCGGCGTCCGAGTCCAGGCTGGTGAGCTCATCCATGCTGGGCGTCTGCTCAAGCCGCGCCACAAGGTCCCGCCACACCTCGTCCTCGGTGGATCCATTGGAGCCTGGCTCACGTCCGCTCATGGTCGGCTCCTGCAGTGAGCGTGTGGATGAAATCTGCGGAGCGCTCGAAGATCAGCGGAGCGTCATGGTCGATCGTGGCCACGTGGTAGCTGTTCTTCAGGCGCACGATGTCCAGCTGGCTGGTGCCGATATGGCGCCGGATCAGTTCCACGCTGCTCTCCGGTACCACGTTGTCCGTTTCCGATCGGAAGAGCAGGGTTGGCACGGTGACCCGGGGAAGGCAGGCGATGGTGCTGCGGAACAGCAGGTAGAGCTGGTGCACCGCGGCCACCGGAGTGCGCTCATAGGCGCCCTCGTCCATATTTTCCTTGCTGATGCTGTTGGCGATCGGCGGAACCGAACGGATGAAGTACTTCAGCAGGCCAGTGTATGGCGCGCGCCGGTCGTAGAAAGTCAGGCCGGGATTGACGACCACGACGCCGGCAACGGGCTGGTGGGCGGCCAGGCGCAGGGCGAGGGTGCCGCCCATCGAGAGTCCGGCCGCGACGACGGTGTCGGTCACTTCGCTCAGTGCCCGGTAGGCACGTTCATACTCCTGGTACCACAGCTTCCAGGGAGTGCGGGCCAGATCCTGCCAGGTCGTGCCGTGGCCGGGAAGCAGCGGCAGCCGGACAGCGTAGCCCTGCTGCGCCAAATACTGCGCCCAATCCAGCATGCTGGACGGAGAACCGGTGAAGCCGTGGCTCAGGACCACGCCTGTCCGTGCGTTGGGGCCATGCCCGTCACTGGCGAAGGCTTCGGCGCCCGCAATCGTCGTCATAGGTATATGGTGTCACTGCCCGGCGGGAATCTCACACCGGCTCGTCCGCTGCATGGGCGCAGGCCGAATGCACGCGCCGGTAAGGTGGCATAGTGTGGTTGCGTCGGAGTTGTCGACGTAACTTTCGGCGTAACTTACGGCGAAACTGTCCGGACGTGGAGGGCTGGCAGCGTGTTCTACTGGGTCATGAAACGGATATTCATTGGTCCGCTGGTGAAACTGCTGTTTCGTCCTTGGGTTAAAGGACTGGACAACATCCCCGACGGCGGCGCGGTCCTGGCCAGCAACCACCTGTCTTTCTCGGATTCCATTTTCCTGCCGTCGGCCGTGCCGCGTCCGGTGGTTTTCCTGGCCAAATCCGAGTACTTCACCGGCACGGGCCTCAAGGGCAAGCTCACGGCCCTGTTCTTCAAGCTGACCAACCAGATCCCCATGGACCGTTCCGGCGGTGCGGCCTCCGCCTCGTCCCTGACGGCCGGGTTCGGCGTCCTTGAAAGGGGCGGCCTGCTGGGCATCTATCCGGAGGGAACACGCAGCCCTGACGGGCGGCTCTACCGGGGCAAGACAGGGGTGGCCAAGCTTGCGCTGACCGCGGGAGTGCCGGTGGTTCCAGTAGCCATGATCGGCACAGACAAGGTCCAGCCGATCGGGCGCCGCATTCCGAACATACGCCGGATAGGCATCATCATCGGCACGCCCATGGACTTCAGCCGCTACAAGGGGCTTGCCGAGGACCGTTTCGTCCAGCGTTCGGTGACGGACGAGATCATGTATGAATTGATGCGGCTGTCCGGCCAGGAGTATGTGGACGTGTACGCCAGCACCGTCAAGGAAAAGCTGGCGGCGGCCCGGAAGGCCGGTAAGTCCGGCGAGGAAGCCCGCAAGGCCGCGGTGCGGATGCCCCCGGAGGAACCGGAGGCACCGGAGGAAGCGGAAGCAGGCAAAGCGCCGGGCAGTATCACCGTGATCGGTCCAGCGGCTGGACTCCCTCCCGACGGCAGGCCCGGTCCGCAGGCACGCAACACCGAAAAACGGGACGACGGCGGCAGCCCGGCTGCGGAGGCGGGCGGCGCAGAAGGCGTCCCGGGTCCGGCAGCCGACGGCAGCGGATCCGAAGGTCCCGGTCCAGTGCGGGGCGGCGCAGCCTAGCTTAATCTGCGCCTATATGACAGGCGTATGTGCCAGCGTTACGATGCCGGACGAAGCAGCCTGGAATTGCCATTACCCTTAAATGGTGACTGAAACAACGACTTCCGGACAGCAGATTCGTTCCGCCGCCGCCCCGGGCGCGACCACCTATCCGGGACTGGATGCCTGGCGTGAGCTCCCGAAGGTCCAGCAGCCGACCTGGCAGGATCCGCAGGTCTTTCAGTCCTCGGTCGCCGAACTTTCCTCGCTCCCGCCCTTGGTCTTCGCCGGCGAGGTGGACATTCTGCGCGAGCGTCTGGCCGCGGCAGCCCAGGGCAAGGCGTTCCTGCTCCAGGGCGGCGACTGCGCCGAAACCTTCGAGGGTGCTACCGCGGACAAGATCAGCGCCCGTGTGCGGACGATCCTGCAGATGGCCGTGGTGCTTCAGTACGGCGCGTCGCTGCCCGTGGTGAAGATGGGGCGGATGGCAGGCCAGTTTGCCAAGCCGCGCTCGTCCAATGATGAAACCCGCGAAGGCGTCACCCTTCCGGCCTACCGCGGGGACATGGTCAACGGGTTCGATTTCACTCCTGAGTCCCGCGGGCACGACGCTTCCCGGCTGGTCCGGGCGTACCACACCTCCGCCTCCACGCTGAACCTGATCCGTGCCTTCACGCAGGGCGGGTTCGCCGACCTGCGCCTGGTGCACCACTGGAACAAGGGCTTTACCGCCAATCCTGCGCACTCGCGCTACGAGTCCCTGGCCCGCGAAATCGACCGCGCGGTCAGGTTCATGGATGCCTGCGGTGCCGATTTTGATGCGCTGAAGCGGGTCGAATTCTTCTCCAGCCATGAGGCACTGGTGCTGGACTACGAACGCGCGCTGACCCGGATCGACTCCCGCACGGGACTGCCCTATGACACATCCGGCCACTTCCTCTGGATTGGGGAGCGGACTCGCCAGCTGGACGGCGCCCACGTGGACTTCCTGTCCCGCGTGCGCAACCCCATCGGCGTGAAGCTGGGTCCGTCCACCACGCCCGATGACGCCCTGGCGCTCATCGAGAAGCTGGATCCGCACCGGGAACCGGGCCGCCTGACGTTCATCACCCGCATGGGCGCGGGAAACATCCGGGAAAAGCTGCCCAACCTGGTCCGGAAGGTCACGGAATCCGGGGCGCAGGTGCTGTGGGTCTCCGATCCCATGCACGGCAACACAGTCACGTCCCCCAACGGCTACAAGACCCGCAACTTCGACGACGTCATCAACGAGGTCCGGGGGTTCTTCGAGGTGCACAATTCGCTGGGAACATTCCCCGGCGGGCTGCACGTAGAGATGACCGGCGACGACGTCGCCGAATGCCTGGGCGGAGCGGATCCGATCGACCAGGAAGCGTTCCTGGAACGCTACGAGTCAGTCTGCGATCCGCGGCTGAACCACATGCAGTCGCTGGAGATGGCCTTCCTGGTGGCCGGAGCCCTGGCCAAGCGCTGAGCCGGCCCCTGGCCTTAGACGACGGTCAGTGTGATCAGGGATCCCTCGGGCACGCTTTCGACCACCGGATCCTGGGCCCGGACCGTGCCGAAGAAACCGCCCAGGATTTCGTCCACTTCCACCCGGAAGCCGAGCCGTTCGAGCTCACGCCGGGCCTGGTTCACCGGCTGGCCGATGAAGCTCGGTACTTCGACCATCCGCGGGCCTCTGGAGATCGTCAGCGCCACCGCATCCCCACGGTTCAACCGGCCGCTGTCCGGGCGCTGGGCTGCCACCGCTCCGGCCGGAACATCGCGGTCGTAGACGGTTTCCGGGGCGATTGAGGCCCTCAGGCCGGCGTCCGCCAGCTCCTGGACAGCCTCATCCTGGCTCATTCCGGTCACCACGGGAACGTCGATGGGCTCCGGCCCCAGCGAGACGACCAGGTTGACGGGCGTGCCGCGACGGACCTGGTCGTCCGCCCGCGGTTCCTGGGCGACGATCAAGCCGGCCGCCACCGTTTCGTCGTAGGCTTCAGTCACCTGCCCGAGGGTGAGCCGGATCTCACGGAGATCTTCGGTTGCTGCGCCGACGTCCTTCTGGAGCAGGTTGGGAACTTCGAAGAGTTCGGGGCCCTTGGAGACGACCAGGACGACAGGCTGGAACTTCCGGATCATGGCAGGCGCCTCGGGCTCCGAACGTACCACCAGGCCGTTTCCGATGTTGTCATCGAAGGCTTCCTCGGTCCGGGACGATAATCCCAGTCCGGCCAACACCGCCTGTGCTTCGGAGACCGGCCGGTTGGAAACGTCCGGAAGTTCGACGGCGGCCCCAGGGCCCGAGCCGAAGAACCACCCGCCGGCGGCGGCCAGCACCGCCAGGACGGCGAACAGGGCCATCCAGAGGGCCGCGCGCCGGCGAGGATTGCCGCGGCGCAGGCTGTGTTCGGGGCGTTGTGCTGCCCGCGCCTGCCGCTTCTGGTAGGCCTTGAAGTCCTTCCGCGCCAGCCGGTCCTGGGTCCGCCGGCTCAGCTGCCTGCCCCCGCCCGGGCTGAAGCCGCCGCCGGCATCGCCTGCGCCGCCGGTGTCACCGGCGCCTCCAAGGCCGGCTTGGCGGAGGTCCGGCAGGGCCTGCGTGGGATGGTGGCCAGCGGCGATTACCGCGGTGGGATGGTCCGCGCCGCGGATGACTTCGGTGGACTGCGGCCTGGGCGCGGGGGAGAAGACCACTTCGGTTGCCGCGGCCCCGGTAATCCCGTGTGCGGGGGCGGTACCGCCGTCGAAGTCCAGTTCCGCGTCGCTGAGGGCTGTCCGGATATGCCGCAGTTCGCCCAGCAGCGCCGTGCCGTCCACAGGCCTTTCCTCCGGATCCTGGGCAGTGCACCACTGGACCAGTTCGTCCAGGTCCCGGGCCAGGCCGGGGATGACCGCCGACGGGGCGGGTACGGTGGAATGGACGTGCTGGAAAGCGATCTGGATCGGAGCCTCTCCGGAGAAGGGCTGGCGGCCGGTCAGCATTTCATAAAGCATGATCCCGGCCGAATAGATGTCCGAGCGGGCATCGGCCGCGGCGCCGGTCACGAGTTCGGGGGCAATATAGGCCACCGTCCCGACGAGGGTCGCGGTGCTGGTATTGGCCGTTACGGCGCGGGCCAAGCCGAAATCCGCGATCTTGATCCGGCCATCGGCCGCGAGCAGGACATTCTCCGGTTTGACATCGCGGTGGATCAGTCCGGCGGCATGGGCCGCGGCCAGCCCTTCGATGACCGGGTCCAGCAGTGCCAGCGCCTGACGCGGGGACAGCTGGCCCTGGTCGTCCAGCAACGCCCGCAGGGTCCGGCCGGGTACGTATTCCATCACGAGGTAGGCCAATGAACCGTCGGTGCCCTGGTCCAGGACACCGACGACGTGCGGGTGGGACAGCCGGGCAGCGGACTTCGCCTCGCGTTCGAACCGCTCCAGGAAGCTGCTGTCCTCGGCCAAATGCGGGAACAGCACTTTGAGGGCGACGTCGCGCTCAAGGCGTTGGTCCGTGGCCAGATAGACGGTCGACATGCCGCCGCGTGCCAGGCGCGACTTAATGAGGTAGCGCTGGTCGATCACAGCGCCTGTCAATGAATCCGTTCCGCGTTCCTGCACTCTTAAATCCTAAGTGTTGAACGCAAACGGGCCCGGATCGCTAGATCCGGGCCCCTGCGGCAACCGCGGCGGTTGCCCCGATTGTCCAGTGTGTTCTAGAACCGCGCCTGGTGGGACTTGACGGAGGCGACGTAGTTCTTAGTGTCCTCGAACATGCCGTGTGCCTGGACCGAACCCTGGCCCTGGTAGTAGGAAGCGATGGCGTCGTCCATGCTGTCGGTGCTGCGCAGGAGGGCGCTGATGATGGCCACGCCGGCCGTTGCATTGTCGTAGGGGTCCAGCAGGTTCAGCTCACGGCCGACCAGCTCCGAAGCCCACTGGCCGGAGGACGGAATCACCTGCATGGCGCCGATGGCGTTGGCGGGGGAGACCGCCTGCTGGTTGAAGCCGGATTCCTGCCAGGAGAACGCCTGTGCCAGCGAGGGGTCGACACCCATCTGCACGGCGGTGTCCCGGACGATGGCCTGCATCTGCTCCGGGCTCGGGGCCGGCATCGACAGCAGCGTCGCCTTGTTCTTGTTGGCATCGGCGACGACGTCGGCCGGGTAGGTGTAGTGCAGGAAGGTCGAGGGGACCAGGTCCATGGCATGGCTGGCTACGGCACCGCCCGGAACCGAAAGTTCCTTGCCGGGGTAGATGACGCTGTTGGCGCTCAGATTATTGGCCTGCATCAGTTCGCCCAGCCCGACATTCAGGCCGGCAGCGATCGACGTCAGGGTGTCGCCTTCCTCGATGGTGTACTTTCCACCGGTCTCTGTGGAGGCGGCCTGGAAGGTGGCCGGCTGGCTGGACGCCGTCGTGACGGACGCAGCAGCAAGTCCGCCCCCGCCGACCGTGAACTGCTGACCCGGGTAGATGACCGAATTCATGGACAGACCGTTGTCAGACAGGAAGGTGGCCAGGTCGAGCCCGTGCCGGGCTGCGATGGCCGTAGGCGTATCGCCGTCGACCACGGTGTAGGTGGAGGCTGGGGCAGCAGCACCGGCGGGAGCAGCACCGGCGGGAGCTCCGCCGGCGAGCTTGATCGTCTGGCCGGGGTAGATGACCGTGTGGGCCTGCAGGCCGTTGGCGCCCAAGACGGCGCTTACATTGAGCCCGAAGCGGGCGGCGATGGCGGTGACGGTGTCCCCCGCCTCGACAGTGTAGGTATCCGGGGTGCCGGCCCGCAGGGTGGACGGCAGCATCGCCGGAACGTCGGCGGCAGGAACGACGGCGGTACGTGCGGCGCCGAGGGACGGCGCCTGCGTCGCGGGCAGGGTCCGGGGCATGAGGACGGACTTGGCCGGAACATCCGCCTGGGCGGGCTGTGCGAGCGCGACCGAAGAAAGAATTACGGCCGGGAGGGCGGTGCTGACAGCGAGCAGTCTTTTCGGCCTTGTCGGGCGCTGGGCAGTCATGGGCGTTCCTCGTCTGTTGTTGGCGGTCGGCAGCGCCGGGCTGCGGTTCACCTCGGTTGTGACTTATGTGGTTGTAGGTACAAGTGAGTCTCAAGTTGTCTGTGTGACACTTGTGACGCTTGTGAATGTACACTATTCGGCGTCTACCACAACAGTCCGGGAAAAGCCGTCCGTAACGTTGGACGGCGTGTCTGCCTGGCCGTGCCACTCTCAGGTAGCTGGTGGGCCCGCTGCCGTGGCACGCTTATGGTGTGAGTGAACTTGAAAAACTGATTGCCGACTGGCTGCCGCTTCCGGATGTCAGTGAACGGCTGCACCTGCCGATCAATAAGGTGCACAGCCTGCTGGATGAGCGCGCCCTCCTGGCAGTGCGCGTGGGTGAGCGCAATATTCGCAGCGTTCCCGCGGAGTTCATCGTTGAAGGCAAGGTGCTGGACAGCCTAAAGGGAACTATTGCCGTGCTGTCGGATTCCGGCTATGGCGATGAGGAGATCCTGCGCTGGCTTTTCACCAGCGACGAGTCCCTGCCGGGACGTCCAGTGGATGCACTGAGGGAAGGCCGGAAAACCGAGATCCGCCGGCGCGCCCAGGCCCTGGCCTGGTAACGCCTGCGGATGCCCTGCCGCCGGTCAGGCGGTTCGCTTGATCGCGGCCTGGGCCAGCTGGTCGAGCGCGGCGCGGGAGAGGCCGTCGACAGTCAGGCGGTCGAGTGCCTCATAGGCGGCCGCGGAGCGTTCAGTGATCAGGTCTTCCGTCGCCTGCAGTGCTCCCGACTCGACGATGATGTTCCTGATGCGCCCGACGAGTGCGTCCGTCAGAGCCGGCTGCCCGAGGTGTTCGGTGATCAGCCTGGCCTCGGCCGGGGCTGCGAGGTTGAGCGCCTGGGCGATCAGGATGGTCCGCTTGCCCTCGCGCAGGTCGTCGCCGGCAGGCTTGCCGGTGATAGCCGGATCGCCGAAAACACCGAGCACATCGTCGCGTAACTGGAAGGCCTCGCCCAGGGGGAGGGCGAAGTCCGAATAGGCATCGATCAGGTCGGCAGGTGCACCGGCAAGCGCCCCGCCGAGCATGAGCGGATGCTCGGTGGAATATTTGGCGGACTTATAGCGCAGGATGTTCATTGCCCGGTCGACCGCCGACCCAGGTGCCTGGCCCGGTCCGGCCACTTCCTCCAGGATGTCCAGGTACTGGCCGGCCATGACCTCGGTGCGCATGCGGTTGAAGATGGCCCGTGCCGTTGTCCCGTGGGCAGTCCGCGGTCCGACGGCGGCGAACACCTCTTCGCTGAAGGATAGGCACATGTCGCCGGCCAGGATTGCCGCACCTTCACCAAAACGGTCGCCGTCCAGGTGCCAGCCCATGCTGCCATGGGTGTTGCTGAAGCGCCGGTGTACGCTCGGGGCGCCCCGCCGTGTGTCCGACCTGTCGATGATGTCATCGTGGATGAGGGCGGCCGCCTGGAATAGTTCCAGTGCGACGCCGGCGCGCACCACCGCAGTGTCGGTCCTGCCGCCGCCGGCACCGCGCCAACCCCAGTAGCAGAGCAGAGCCCGGAGCCGCTTGCCGCCCCGGGTCAGGTCGCGCAGTGCGTCCACCAGGGGGAGGGTGTCCGCCGAGACGCCGGCCAGAATGGCCCGCTGCGCCTCCAGGAATGATGCCAGTTCCGCGGTGAGGGCCTCCGTGTAAGTTGTCTGTTCACCCGCGACCGATGGCAGGAGCGTCCGGGACGTTTCCGAGTTCATGTGCACCCTTTGTTTCGGTGATTTGCTCCCTACCAGTCTAGGTTGCCGCCGCAGGGGTGCCGCCCGCGCAGAGAGTGGGGATGGAACTGTCAGCCCCGGTGCCTACCATGTAGGAGTGAACCACGATGCAGACTGCACGATCCTGCATGTTGATATGGATGCTTTCTTTGTCTCTGTCGAACTGCTCGACCATCCGGAGCTCAAGGGCAGGCCGGTTATTGTCGGAGGACAGGCCGGCCGGTCAGTGGTCCTCTCGGCCTCGTATGAGGCGCGCCGGTACGGCGTCCGTTCTGCGATGCCCGTGGGAGCCGCGCGGCGGCTGTGTCCCCAAGCGGTTTTCCTGGAGCCGGAGCACGGCAAGTACTATGCGATGTCAAAGCGGGTCATGGCGGTGTTCGATGCCATTACTCCGCTGGTTGAACCGCTGAGCGTTGATGAAGCCTTCCTGGATGTCGCTGGTGCGCTCCGGCGGCTGGGGCCGCCGCGCCGGATCGGAGAGCTGATCCGGAATCGGGTGGCCGCGGAACTGGGGATCACCGCCAGCGTCGGCATCGCTTCAACCAAATTTGTGGCCAAGATCGCCTCCACGCGGGCCAAACCGGACGGACTCCTGCTGATACCGGCGGAGGAAACCGTGGACTTCCTGCACGGGCTGCCGGTCGAAGCCCTTTGGGGCGTCGGCGCCAGAACGCGGGAAGTACTGTCCCGGGTCGGTATCTCCACGGTTGCGGACCTGGCACAGACTCCGGTGTCCGTCCTGCGCCGGCTGCTGGGAGCCACGGGAGTGCACGTGCATGACCTGGCCTGGGGCCGGGATCCGCGGCCCGTCACCCCGGTTCGGCAGGAGAAGAGCATTGGGGCCGAGGAAACCTTCGCGCAGGACACGGCTGAGGATGGCGTCCTGCACCGGGAGCTGCTTCGGCTGGCGCACCGCACCGCTGCCCGGCTTCGGGCTGGCGGCCTCCAGTGCCGCGCCGTATCCCTGAAGCTCCGGTATGCGGATTTTTCCACCATCACCCGGACCAGGACCTTGGCTGAACCCGTTGACAGTGCGCAGCTGATGTACGGGGCGGCAGTGGCGCTGCTGGCGGCCGTGGGGGACCGGCCGATGCCAGTGCGCCTGATCGGGCTGCGGGCCGAGCAGCTCCAGGAAGCTGCCGGTACGGCACAGCAGCTGTCCCTGGACCGCCGCCAGGACAACTGGCGCCTCGCAGAGGAGGCCCTGGACCGGGTCAATACCAGGTTCGGAGCCCATGGAGTGCAGCCTGCTGCGCTGCTCAGGCCGGGGACCCCGAAGGCGGAGAGGAAACCCGAAAAACCCGCGTGAATACAGGGATCTCGCGGCGCCGTCACGAAGCTCTCCGACTTTCAGTTACGTGCGATGCCAACTATCCTTAGATAAAGGGAACCGCCAGCGATATGCTGGCGGAACTAATGGGAATTCACGTCCGTTCTCGGTAATAAGAGGCATTCCGGAACGGACCAGCAAGGAGGCAGTGATGGCACTCTCGGAACATGAGCAGAGATTGCTGGAACAGCTGGAGCAGCAGCTGCACGCCGACGATCCCAAATTCGCCAACTCACTCGGGACAGCGGCTGGACGTTCCCTTTCCACCCGCCACATCGTCCTTGGTGCGCTGACAGCAGTCGTCGGCATTCTCGTCCTGCTCATCGGTGTCAGCGCCCAGATCATCCCCGTCGGGGTGCTCGGCTTCATCATCATGGGCGCCGGAGTGTACTGGGCCACTACCAGGCGGAACGGCGGCAGGATGCCGGCCGGCGGTTCCGGCCGCGGAAAGTCCCATTCGCCGCGCAGCAGCTTCATGTCGAACCTCGAAGACAAGTGGGAAGAACGCAAGCGCGATCAGCAGTAGGTTCCCCGGGCGTCCTCCACTTTCCTCCCCGCCGGGCTCTCCGTCTGGGCAAAAGACCCACCGTGTGTGGGTCTTTTGATATTTAAGGGCTGCCAGAGGCCGCTTTTTCCTCCACTTCCCACCACCAGAGTTCCCGCCGCGGATTCCCGGGATATTTTCCGTGTCCGGGGCGCGCCACGCGGTTCGGCGTTTGCTGTTCGTGGAGGGTTGTGGAGTAAAGTGGAGGCATTAGGAGGGTAGTGGCGCAGGGGGTGGTCAGTTTCCCCGGATCAGACGGGCGGTGGCTTTGTTTCTCGGAACATATTCGCCGCGCCTGGATGAAAAGGGGCGGTTGATTCTTCCAGCCAAGTTCCGCGACGAACTGGCCGATGGGCTGGTTCTGACCCGGGGTCAGGAGCGCTGTATCTACGTCTTCAGCCAGAAGGAATTCGAAAAGGTCCACGAGCAGATGCGGGCAGCGCCTATCTCCTCGCGTCAGGCACGGGACTATATTCGCGTCTTTCTGTCGGGAGCCTCCGATGAAATCCCGGATAAGCAGGGCCGGGTCACCATACCGTCCAACCTGCGGACGTATGCGGGACTCGACCGGGAGCTTGCCGTGATCGGCGCAGGCACGCGGGCTGAAATCTGGGATGCCGAAGCATGGAACACCTACCTGGCAGAGAAAGAGAACGCGTTCTCGGAAACTGACGAAGATGCACTACCTGGAATTTTCTGACTGATCCCTCAGGGCACAGTCGCTCACAGTACGACGGCGGATTCTTGAATGAGATCTCCAGCCGCCCCACCGGAGAACTTCCTGACTCACCTTCCCCGGAGTCAGGCCGGCACCGGTCAGGCGCGGATGGGGATCTGGTCCAAGAATCCGCCGCTTAATGCGGAATTCAACCACGACGGCGGCGAAAGGACGAGGCGGATGGGTGAGCAGCGCCCCACCGAGGAGCGGCACATCCCCGTACTGCGCGACCGCTGCATCAACCTCCTGGCTCCGGCGGTCGAAGCCGCCGCCAGCCGCCGCGGCCGTGCCGTCGTCGTCGATGCCACGCTGGGCATGGGAGGCCACTCGGAGGCACTGCTGCAGCGCTTTGAGCAGCTTCACCTGATCGGCATCGACCGTGACGAACAAGCGCTGGCCCTTGCCGGGGAACGGCTGAAGGCCTACGCGGACCGCACCGACCTGGTCCATGCCGTCTATGACGAGATCGCGGAGGTCGTCGAGGACCTCGGCTTCGACGGTATAGACGGCGCGCTCTTCGACCTCGGCGTCTCGTCGCTGCAGCTGGATGAAAGGGGACGGGGATTCGCCTATTCCTATGACGCCCCGCTGGACATGCGGATGGACACCAGCAAAGGCAGGACTGCGGCGGACGTCGTCAACACCTACCCTGAGCAGGACCTGCTGCGCATCATTCGCCGCTGGGGCGAGGAAAAATTCGCCGGCCGGATCGCCGCGAGCATCGTTGCCACGCGGACTCTGCGGCCGTTCGCCACGACCGGAGAGCTGGTCGACGCCATCCGCAAGGTCGTCCCTGCGGCCGCGGCACGCACGGGCGGCCATCCGGCAAAACGGACCTTCCAGGCCCTGCGCATCGAGGTGAATGAGGAACTCGACGTACTGGAGCGGGCCATCCCGGCAGCGGTAGATGCGCTCCGGCTCGGCGGCCGCATCGTCGTGCTTTCCTACCACTCCCTGGAAGACAAGATCGTCAAGAACGTGTTTGCCACCGGATCAAGATCGTCCGCTCCGCTGGGTTTCCCAGTGGAGCTTGAAGAGCACAAACCCCATCTGAAGACCCTGACGCGGGGAACCGAAGTACCCACCGAGCAGGAAATCCAGGAAAACCCCCGGGCCGCCTCGGCCAAACTGCGAGCAGTAGAGCGAATCAAGGATAGGAAGACAGCATGAGCACCAAGCCGCACCCCAACGCTGAGCCGACCATGCATGCCTTTGACGGCAATGCCGTCCGCATCCTGGAGAGCACTTCGCCGCGGACAGCCGACTCCCAGCGCCGGCGGACGCCGCTGTCGCTGGTGCCGGACGGACCGGTGCGGCGCCGTGCTCCCTTTGTCGTCTTCTGCTTCGCAGTCTTGGTCGCGGCACTGGCAACCGTGCTGGTGCTGAACATCTCGGTATCGACGGGCCAGTACGAACTGGTCAAGCTGCGCAATGAGCAGGTCAGCCTCGCTCAGGAGAACCAAAGCCTGACACAGCAGGTCGAAAACGAGCTGGCTCCACAGAATTTGTCCGCGAAGGCGGCAGAATTGGGAATGGTGGCGTCGTCATCATTTGGTTCAATCGATCTGGAGACCCTGGCGGTGACCGGTGAGCCGGAAGCGGCCCAGGAGGGCGGCGATCCGGACGCATTGGTTCCGGCACCGGCGGTTGCCGCTCCGGCTTCCGGCGGCGCCGAAAATCCGGCCCGGGAGGATCCGGCAGCCGAGGCGCCGGCCCAGGAAGCACGAGTCCAGGACGCGCCGGTCCAGCGGACTCCGCTCCAGCGGACTCCGCTCCAGCGGGCTCCGGCAGCCGAGGCTGAACTGGATCCGGCCGAACTTAATGGCGGAACCATTCCAGCCCCCATGCAGCAGCGCGGGGAGCAGAACGGATAGCAGAACGGACAGTAGGGATACTGTCCACCAACGACAGTGACGAGGACCCGTGGTGGACACAGCAGAGGCCGAAGGCAGGGATAATCAGCGGGCAGTGCTCGGCATCAAGCGGCTGCGGGCCGGACTGGCGATCGTGCTGGTGCTGCTGGTCGTGCTGGGCGGCCGGTTGTTCCATATACAGGGGCTCGACCCCGCGGGCATGGCGCAGGCAGCGGTCAACAAGCGGCTGGTGAATGTCACGGTACCGCCGCTGCGCGGCGACATCCTGGACGCCAACGGCAATGTGCTGGCCCGCAGCGTCCAGCGTTTCGACGTGGTCGTCGACCAAAGGCTCTCCCAGGGCATCGAGGAATATACCCGCCGCGACCCCGAAACCGGCGACATTGTCAAGGTTTCCATGGACCAGGGCCTGGCGGAGCTGGCCGAGGTGCTGGGCCAAACGCCCGAAGAAACCGAAGCGGCCGTCCTGGGCGACAAGCCCTTCAACTTCGTGGCCAAATCCGTCACCCCGGAGCTGAAGGACAAGGCACTGGAGATCAAAGTCCCGGGCGTCTACGCGGACGAAACGACGCTGCGCACCTACCCGTCGGGGGCAGTGGCCGGATCCATAGTGGGCTTCCTCGGCTCGGACAATGAGCCGCTGGAAGGTCTGGAGCTGGTCCAGAACGAGCATCTGAAAGGTACACCGGGAACCAAGACCTTTGAGATCGGCGGGGACGGGGCCCGCATTCCTTACGCCACGAATGAGGAAACGCCTGCCGTCAACGGGCAGTCCGTCCGGTTGACCATCGACCAGGACCTGCAGTGGTTCGCCCAGCAGACCATCGCCGAAAAGGTGGAGGAAACCGGCGCCGAATGGGGCAACATCGTCGTCGTCGAAGCGAAGACCGGACGCATCGCGGCGATGGCCGAATCCACGACGCCGGATCCCAACAATCCCGGTGCCACCCCGGCCGAATTCCGCAAGCCGCTGTCCGTTACTACGTCCTACGAGCCCGGCTCGTCGACGAAGATGATCACGATGGCCGCCGCCATCGAGGAGGGCATCATCGAGCCGACGACGCGGATCGAGGTGCCGCCGACCTACACCGTGGACGGCCAGACCTTCAGCGATGCCTTCAGCCACGGCACCGAGCAGCGGTCGGCGGCCGGCATCTTCGCCAGGTCGATGAACACGGGCACCGTCATGATCGGCCAGCAGCTGACCCCGCAGCAGCGCTATGACTGGCTGCGGAAGTTCGGCATCGGCGAGAAAACAGAGATCGGGCTCAACGGCGAGACGGCAGGCATCCTGGCACCGCCGGACCAGTGGGACATCCGCCAGCAGTACACGGTCCTTTTCGGCCAGGGCCTGGCCCAGACATCGCTGCACACGGCCATGGCCTACCAGGTGATCGCCAACAACGGCATCCGGCTGAAGCCGCAGCTGATCGATTCGTACATCGATCCGGATGGCACGGAGCATCCGGTGGAGCAGTCTGAGGGCATCGAAGTGGTGTCGGAGGACACCGCCAGGAAGGTCCAGGGCCTGCTGGAGACAACTGTGGCCGAAGGCTCCGGTAAGTACGGTGCCCTCACGGACTACCGCGTCGGCGCCAAGACCAGCACGGCGGAGGCACCGGGTCCGAACGGGGGCTTCGATGGGTTTACTATTCAATTTGCCGGCGCGGCGCCGATGGATGATCCACAGTACGTGGTCGTCGTAACGCTCCAGCGCCCGCCGAACGCCCTGCAGACCCTGGCCCATGCCGACGCGTTCAAAGCGGTCATGGAGCACGCCCTGCGCAGCAAGAACGTCAAGCCGTCCACCGGGGAGCCTGTTGTGTACCCCGTTATGTACTAAGTCCTGGAGCAAGCAGTTGTCATCACCTCAGGAACGGTCTGTCCGTTCTGCATCAGCCATGCGGCCGGAGCATGTTGCCCCCGTGACCCTGGAAGCCGTGGCGGCTTTCGCCGCTGCGCAGGGGCTGCCGTCTGTGGCGCTGGCGGACGGAACGGACGACGGCGCGTGGCAGCTTGCAGTCACCGGGCTGGCTGTCGATTCACGCAGCATCGAGCCCGGCGATCTCTATGTGGCGCTGCCCGGCGCCCAGCGCCATGGGGCGCAGTTCACCGCGCAGGCTGCCGCCAACGGCGCCGCCGCCGTGCTCACTGACCCGGAAGGCCTGGAACTGCTGGCAGGCCAGGGCGGGGGACTGCCCGTGCTGCGGGCCGGGAACCTCCGCGCGCTGGTGGGCCCGCTGGCTGCCGAAGTCTTCCAGAGCCGGCCGGCCGACGGTTCCGCGCCGACACTGTTCGGCGTGACCGGAACCAACGGCAAAACGACGACCACTTACTTCATCAATTCCCTGCTGCGCGCCCTGGGCAAGTCCACGGGGCTGATCGGAACCATCGAGATCAATGCGGGCGGCGAACCGATTCCGAGTGTGCTGACCACCCCGGAATCACCCCAGGTGCACGGACTGCTGGCGCTGATGCGGGAACGGGGCCTCGATGCGGCGGCCATGGAGGTCTCGTCCCATGCCATTTCCTACCGCCGGGTCGACGGCGTCCGCTTCGACGTCGCCGGGTTCACCAACCTGACCCAGGACCATTTGGACCTGCACGGCACGATGGAGGACTACTTCGCCGCCAAGGCCGCCCTCTTCCAGCCGGACCGCGCCCGCACGGCCGTGATCGCCGTCGATGATGAGTGGGGCCGGAAAATGGCCGCTGCCGCCGGCGTCGACACCCTGACAGTACGGACCGTGGCAGCCCGCGCTTCCGTAACCGGCTCCGCCGAGCCGGACTGGACCGTCGAGGACGTTGTCCGGGAAGGCTTGGGCCACAGCTTCCGGCTGCAGTGCCGGGATGGCAGGTCGCTGGCCGTGCGGACCGGACTGCCGGGCACCTTCAACGTTTCCAACGCCGCCGTGGCCACGCTCATGGTGCTGGCCGGGGGTACGCCTCTGGCGGTGCTCCAGCGGGCACTGGCGGAACACGACCCGTTCACCGTGGAAGTGCCCGGCAGGATGCAGCTGATCTGCGAAGCGCCGGCCGGGATCGTCGATTTTGCCCACAACCCGGACGCGCTGCAGCGCACCCTTGAGTCGGTGCGGCAGGACACACCCGGCTCCAGGGTCATCGCCGTCTTCGGCGCCACCGGACAGCGGGACCAGACCAAGCGCCCGGTGATGGGCGCCATCGCGGCGCGGCTGGCCGACGTCGTCATCATCACCGACGACGACCCGCACGACGAGGACGATGCCGCCATCCGCGCCGATGTCCTCCGGGGCGCACTGCAGGCGCGGGACGCGGGCCAGCCGGACTGCGAGGTGCTGGAAATTTTTCCCCGGGCAGCGGCCATCGAACGCGCCGCGGCCATGGCGCGGCCCGCCGATACGATCCTGGTCGCCGGCCGCGGCCACGAAGTGTGGCAGGAGGTCAAGGGGGTCAACCTGGCACTCGACGACAGGGTTGAGCTGCGCGAGGCACTAATTCGCCATGGATTCTCCGTGGTTACCGACAAAGCGATAGAGTCCTAGATCGACATGATTGAACTAAGCGCAGCAGAGATTGCTGAAATCACCGGCGGCCGCCTCATTGGCGAGGCCGCCGGCTCCCCGTCCGTGACCGTGGCGTCCGCCACTACCGACTCGCGGGAAATCCAACCCGGCGGGCTGTTCATTGCCAAGCCCGGCGAGCAGTCGGACGGGCATCACTACGTCGCGAAGGCTTTCGAGGCCGGGGCCGTACTTGCGCTTGTGGAGCGCGAGGTCACGGACCGCAACGGCCGGGTCTTTGCAGGCATCCAGGTGCCGGACGCAGTGCTGGCCATGGGCGAACTGGCAGCGGAAATCGTCCGCCGGCTGCGCGCTGAAGGCGAGTTGACCGTCGTCGGCATCACCGGCTCCGCCGGCAAGACGACCACCAAGGATCTGCTGGCAGGTATCCTGGCCCGCCATGGAAGAACCGTGGCACCGATCGGTTCCTACAACGGCGAGGTGGGCGTGCCGCTGACGATCTTCCGCGCGGACCGCGGTACCCGCTACCTGGTCGTGGAAATGGGAGCCACAGGCATCGGGCACATCGACTACCTGGCCCGGATGGTCCAGCCCGACGTCGGCGTGGTGCTCGGCGTCGGAACGGCGCATGCCGGCGAATTCGGCGGCGTGGAGAATATTGCCCAGGCCAAGGGCGAACTGGTGGAGGCGCTGGCCGCCGGAGGTACGGCAGTACTGAACGCGGACGATCCGCGCGTGCTGGCGATGGCCGCACGCACCCAAGCGACCCGGCTCTATTTCACCGCTGCGCCCGACTTCGAGCTGCCAGGCGGGGCGCCGCCGAGGCGCGCCGACAGCATCCTCCGGGCAGCCAATCTGTCCACTTCCGCAGAGGGGCATCCCGGGTTCGAGCTGGTCCTGCCGGACGGTTCCACCCATCGTGTCGACTCCGGACTCATCGGCGGCCACCATGTGGCCAACCTGCTGGCAGCCTCCGCCGCTGCCTACGCGGCAGGGATACCTGGCGCGGACATTGCTGCTGCGCTGACCGGACAGGGCCCCGTCAGCCGCTGGCGGATGGAGCGCACCGAGCGCGCCGACGGTGTCACCGTCATCAACGATGCCTACAACGCCAATCCGGAGTCGATGCGGGCCGCCCTGCGCACACTGGCCGAACTGGGCCGGGACCAGGACCGCCGCACCTGGGCCGTCCTGGGGGAAATGCTGGAACTGGGCGAGGATTCGGTCCTGGAGCACGATGCGCTGGGCAGGATCGCCGTGCGCCTGAATATTTCCCGGCTGGTGGTGGTCGGCGCCGGCGCCAAAGCAATGCACAACGCTGCCGTGCTGGAAGGCTCCTGGGGCAACGAATCGGTCTACGTGGACGACGCCGACGCTGCCGCCGCGCTGCTCGAGGAGCAGCTGCAGCCCGGGGATCTGGTCCTGTTCAAGTCATCCAACGGCGCCGGTCTCCGCTTCCTGGGGGACCGTATTGCCCGGCGCGCCGACGGAGGGGCACAGCTGTGATCGCATTGCTTATCGGTTCGGCCATGGCCTTGGTGTTGGCGCTGGTCGGCACCCCGCTGTTCATCCGGCTGCTGGTGAAGAAGGGCTACGGCCAGTTCATCCGCGATGACGGTCCGACGGCGCACCACACCAAACGCGGCACGCCCACCATGGGCGGGGCGGTGATCCTGGCATCCGTCGTGGCCGCCTATGGCCTGACCCACTTGCTGGTCTGGCTGATGAATCCGGACTCGCCGGGACCGTCAATATCCGGGCTGCTGTTGCTGTTCCTGGCGGTCGGGATGGGCCTGGTGGGCTTCCTCGACGACTTCATCAAGATTTCCAAGCAGCGCAGCCTGGGCCTGAACGCCAAGGCGAAGATCATCCTGCAGACCGCCGTGGGTGTCGTCTTCGCGATCCTGGCCCTGAACTTCCCGAACGAGGCGGGGCGGACGCCCGGGTCCACCGCCATTTCGTTCGTCCGGGACACTCCGCTGGACCTGGCCGTGGCCGGGACCGTGGCCGGGGCCATCCTCTTCATTATCTGGTCCAACCTGATCGTCACTGCCGCGACCAACGGCGTGAACCTGACGGATGGCCTGGACGGACTGGCCGCGGGTGCTGCGGTTATGGTGTTCGGCGCCTATATGCTGATCGGGATCTGGCAGGCGAACCAGACCTGCGGACTGCCGAACCTCGACAGCGCTGTCTGCTACGAAACCCGTGATCCGATGGACCTCGCGCTGCTCGCCGGCGCCCTGTCCGGTGCCCTGATCGGCTTCCTGTGGTGGAACACCTCACCGGCCAAGATTTTCATGGGGGACACCGGTTCGCTCGCCATCGGCGGCGCCATCGCCGGATTCGCGATCCTCTCACGCACCCAGCTGCTGCTGGTGATCCTGGCCGGACTGTTCGTGCTGATCACGCTCTCGGTCATCATCCAGGTCGGCTACTTCAAGCTGTCCGGCGGCAAACGCGTCTTCAAGATGGCGCCGCTGCAGCACCACTTCGAACTCAAGGGCTGGGCGGAAGTTACCGTGGTGGTACGCTTCTGGATCATCGCTGGGCTGTGCGTCGCCGTCGGCGTCGGCCTGTTCTACGGGGACTGGGTGATCGGGCAATGAACGAAGCGGATTCACGGCTGGCCGGACTGACTACGTGGGATTCCGACTGGGCCGGGCTGCGCGTGGTCGTGGCCGGAATCGGAGCCTCCGGTTTTTCGGCTGCGGACACACTGATCGAACTCGGTGCCAGGGTCGTCATCGTTGATGCCAAGGACAGCGACGAAAACCTGGCCAAGGCGGACACCCTGAAGATCGTGGGCGCCGCCGCCGTGCTGCTGGGCGGCGAGGCGGCCCGGAGGCTGCCCCCGGTGGACGGTGCCCCGCCCGAACTGGTGGTGACCTCACCTGGCTGGAACCCGGACCAGCCGCTGCTGGCCGCGGCAGCAGAAGCAGGCATTCCCATTTGGGGCGACGTGGAACTGGCCTGGCGGGTCCGGCAGCGCCAGGGCCGCCGGACGGCGGAGTGGCTGACCATCACGGGCACCAACGGCAAGACAACCACCGTGGGCATGGCCGAATCCATGCTGCGCGCAGCGGGACTGCGGGCCATCGCCGCGGGCAATATCGGCACTCCCATCCTTGACGCGATCCGCGATCCGCTGGGCTATGACGTGATCGCGGTGGAGCTGTCCAGTTTCCAGCTGCACTGGTCCGAGTCCCTGTCACCGCTGGCCAGTGTCTGCCTCAATGTCGCCCAGGACCATGTGGACTGGCACGGTTCCTATGATGCTTACCTGGCGGACAAGGCCAAGGTCTATGCCAATACCCGGGTCGCGTGCGTCTACAACGTTGACGACCCGGAAACCGAGCACATGGTGGAGGAAGCCGACGTCGTCGAGGGCTGCCGGGCCATCGGCTTCACCACCGGCATGCCTGCCATCAGCATGCTCGGAACCGTGGAGAACCTGCTGGTGGACCGGGCCTACATCGAACAGCGCCGGGATTCAGCGGCTGAGCTCGCCTCGCTGGCGGACCTGGGCGAGACGGCACCGCGCCATATGGTGGCCAATGCCCTGGCTGCGGCCGCGCTGGTGCGCGCCTACGGCGTCGAGCCGGCAGCGGTGCGCGAGGGGCTGCGGAGCTACCTTCCCGGCGACCACCGCATCCAGCTCGTCGCCAAGGCCGGCGGCGTCCGGTGGATCAACGACTCCAAGGCCACGAATCCCCACGCGGCCAATGCCTCGCTGCAGGCTTTCCCCTCAGTCGTCTGGATCGCGGGTGGCCTGTCGAAGGGCGTGGCGTACGACGAGCTGGTGAGCCGCAACGCCAAACAGCTCAAGGCCGTGGTGCTGATCGGTACCGACAACGCCTCGCTGTTGGAGGCGCTGGAGCGACACGCACCGGATGTTCCCGTGATCGAGGCAGCCGCGGGAGACACTGAAAAGGTGCAGGCAGCCGCCGATGGTCCGCTGTCACCGCTGGACGGGGACAGGATCATGGCGCTGGCAGTGGCCGCGGCAGCTCGGATCGCCGGAACCGGCGACACGGTGCTGATGGCCCCGGCGGCAGCTTCCATGGATCAGTTCTCTTCCTACGCCCACCGCGGGGAAGCCTTTGTCGAAGCGGTCCGCCGGCTTGTGGAAGGGCAGGAGCAGACCGCCAAGGAGATTTAATGGTGACCACGCCCTCCCGTCATCGGGTGTCCGTGCCGGAGTCGTCCGGCAAGCGCGGCCGGGCAGCCAAGGCCACGGGTGCCGGGGCCTTCCTGCTGCGTTTGTGGCGCCTGTTCGAAGGATCCGGCAGGAAGGACAGCGGCTCCAGCTACTACATGATCCTCGGATCGGCTTTGGCCCTGACTGCCATCGGCCTGATGATGGTTCTTTCTTCATCATCGGTGGAAGCCATCGCCGACGGCACGTCGTCCTTCTCGCTCTTCCTGAGGCAGGGCATGTGGGCCGTCGGCGGGCTGGTGGCCATGTTCGTCCTGTCCCGGTTCAGTCTGCGGATGTACCAGCGGCTCGCATGGCCTGCCTTGGGTGTGGCCATCGTGCTGCTGTTCCTGGTGCTGCTCATCGGCCAGGAGATCAACGGCAACAAGAACTGGATCCAGATCGGCGGCTTCAGCATGCAGCCGTCGGAACCGGCCAAACTGGCACTGGCGCTCTGGTGCGCAGCCGTGCTGTCCCGCAAGGCGACGCTGCTGGGGAACTGGAGGCACGCCGTCGTCCCGGTCCTTCCCCTGGGCGGGCTGGTGATCGGGATGGTCCTGCTGGGCCGGGACCTTGGCACGGCGATGATCCTGATGCTGATCCTCGCCGCGGCTCTCTTCTTTGCCGGTGCCCCTATTCGCCTGCTGCTGCTGGGCGGCGGCGCGGCGGCTGTCGTCGCCGCGGGCATGTCCCTCCTGAGCGACAACCGGTCCAGCCGCATCAGCGCCTGGCTGGGCACCGACTGCGGCGCCGGGCTCTGCGACCAGGCCAACGCCGGCTTGTTCGCCCTGGCCTCCGGCGGCTGGCTGGGCGTGGGGCTGGGGCAGAGCCGGCAGAAATGGAACTGGATCCCGGAAGCCCACAACGACTTCATTTTCACGATCATCGGCGAAGAACTCGGACTGGTGGGGACCCTGGTCGTGGTGGCCCTCTTCGGGCTCTTCGCCGTGGCCGTGATGCGGATGACCCTGCGTCAGGAAGATGGCTTCGTGCGGATTCTCTCCGCCGCCCTGCTGGTCTGGATCATCGGCCAGGCCTTCATCAACATCGGCATGGTCACCGGCCTGCTGCCGGTCATCGGCGTGCCGCTGCCGTTCATCTCCTACGGCGGATCCGCGCTGACCTTCACGCTGGCCGCAGTCGGAGTCCTGCTTGCCTTCGCCCGCCCCCGGGAAGCCGGCACTGCCGCGAAGCCGGGCCGCTTTCGGAAGTACCTGTCCCAGCGTCAGTCCAGCCCTGCCAGAGAAAGTGAAACAGCCGCTCCATGACCGAGACCTCCGTGTCCGTTGTCCTTGCCGGTGGTGGCACAGCCGGGCACATCAGCCCGCTGCTGGCCATCGCCGACGCCATCAGAGACCGGCAGCCCGCCGCATCGGTCCTCGCCGTCGGAACCGCCAGCGGCATGGAGACCCGGCTGGTTCCTGCCGCCGGCTATGAGCTGGTCACCATCGACCGTGTGCCGCTGCCGCGCAAGCCTTCCGCCGACCTGTTCAAGCTGCCGTTCCGGTTCGCCAGGGCCGTGCGGCAGGCCGGTGACATCCTGGACAGCGCCCGGGCCGCCGTCGTCGTGGGGGTCGGCGGTTATGTCTGCACCCCCATGTACATCGCCGCCTGGCGGCGGAAGCTGCCGCTGGTGATCCATGAGGCCAATGCCCGGCCGGGCCTGGCCAACCGGGTGGGTGCGCGGCTGACCCGCTTCGTGGCGGTCGCCTTCCAGGGGACCAAGCTGCCGCACGCCCGCTGGGTCGGCATGCCCATGCGTCCGGCCATCGCGCAGCTGGACCGGACAGCGCACCGGGCGGACGCCCGCAAGAAGCTTGGGCTGGAGCCGGACCTGCCGACGCTGATCGTCACCGGCGGGTCGTCAGGGGCGGCCAGCATCAACCGCACCATTGCAGCGGCCCTGCCGGAGCTGTCCGCCGCCGGGGTCCAGGTCCTGCACATCACCGGACGGGGCAAGCAGCTGCTGGACGACGCCGGCCGGCCGGCCGCGGCGGCCAGATACCGCCAGGTGGAATACGTGGACGCGATGGAGGATGTCTACGCGGCCGCCGACCTGCTGCTGGCCCGGTCCGGAGCGGCCACCGTCTGCGAGGTCAGCGCCGTCGGGCTGCCCGCCGTCCTGGTTCCGCTGCCGCACGGCAACGGGGAACAGGCGCTCAATGCCGCCGGGCTGGTGGACGCCGGGGGAGCTGTACTGGTGGCGGACGAGGACTTTAGCGCAGAATGGGTCCGCAGTCATTTGTTGCCGCTGCTGCAGGATACGGACCGGCTTGCGGCGATGAGCGCCGCCGGCACGCGCCTCGGGATCCGGGATGCGGACCGGCGGATGGCACAGCTGGTATTCGAGGCCGCCGAACAGGAACGGGGACAGCAATGACGGACACCGGACGGGGCAGGCCTGCCCTGGCGGATCTTGGCCGGATCCATTTCATCGGCCTGGGCGGCGCCGGCATGTCCGCGGTCGCCCGCATTATGCTCGCGCGGGGTCTGGCCGTCAGCGGGTCGGATGCCAAGGATTCGCCCGGACTGCGCGCCCTCGAAGAGCTGGGCGCCAGGATTTTCGTCGGCCATGATGCCGGGCACGTCAGCGGAGCGGACACCGTCGTGGTCTCAACGGCAATCCGCGCCGACAATCCCGAACTGGCCGCCGCACGCGCGGCCGGCATGCGCATCATCCACCGTTCGGTGGCGCTGGCCGCCGCCATGGGGGACCAGCAGCTGGTGGCAGTGGCGGGCACCCACGGCAAGACCACGACGACGGCGATGGTCACCGTGATGCTGCAGGCCGCCGGGGCGGATCCGTCCTTTGCCATCGGCGGGGACGTCGCTGCCTTGGGCGTCAATGCGGCGCTGGGTACCGGCGGAGTGTTCGTCGCCGAGGCCGATGAATCGGACGGCTCCTTCCTGAACTATTCGCCTCAGATCATCGTGGTCACGAACGTCGAAGCGGACCACCTGGACCACTACGGATCAGCCGAGGCTGTCCATGCCTCCTTCGACCGGTTCGTCGCACTGCTGCCGGCCGAAGGCGTGCTCATCGCCTGTGCGGACGATCCCGGAGCAGCCGCGCTGGTGGCCCGGGCCGGCGGGCGGCAGCGCGTGCGTACCTATGGCTATGCGGACACGGCGGATCTGCGGATTTCGCAGACGCAGGAGGCCGAGGGCGCCAGCCTCAGTCGGCTGTTGTTCACGCTCGACGGGGAACCAGCCGAGCAGGAGCTGCCCTTGGCGGTGCCCGGCCGGCACAATGTGCTCAATGCGGCCGCGGCCTTTGCAGTGGCCCTGGAACTTGCCGTGGACCCGGCCCGGGCAGCGGCAGGCCTGGCAGCCTTCTCCGGAGCGGCACGTCGCTTCGAGTTCCGGGGCGAAGGCGCCGGCGTGCGTGTTTTCGACGATTACGCCCACCATCCCACGGAGGTATTCGCGGCGCTGCGTGCCGCCCGCTCGGTGGCTGGCGGCCACAACGTGCATGTGCTCTTCCAGCCCCACCTGTTTTCCCGGACCCGGCAGTTCGCCCAGGAATTCGCGGCTGCCCTTGAGGTGGCGGACTCGGCCACCGTCCTGGATATCTATCCGGCGCGGGAAGACCCGATTCCGGGAGTGACCAGCGAAATGATCACGTCCCGGCTGGAACGCCCCGGCGGCTACGAAGCGGAGCCCGCGGAGGCGCTGGAGCAGATCGTCCGCCGGGCCAGGAACGGAGACATCATCATGACCGTCGGGGCGGGCGACGTTACCCAGTACGGTCCGATGCTGGTGGATCTGCTGCGGCAGAAGCAAGCCGGCTCCGCCCTGACGCCAGGAGTGGGCGATGGCGCCTAGCAGGCCCCGAAAGCCTTCGGTTCCCTCTGTGGCGCCCGGGCAGGCATCCGCGCGGCAGAAGGCGCGGGGCGTTCCTGCGGACCTGTCACGGACAGCGACCGCCGATGAGGAGATCAGCGCGACCGTGCGCGCGCCGGAATCGGACCACGGTCCGGTTACCAGGCCAGGCAGCCGGCCACAGGAAGATGCGGTCATCTCAGCGACCAGGGCACTCCCCGACGGGACGGCCGTGCCGGATGCGCCGGGCCCGGACGGCGATGCCGGTTCGCCGGGGCGCGCCTGGAGGATGGGTTTCCGGAAGCCAGCCGCCCGGAAGACCGGCGCCCGGAGCGCCCGTGCCCGCCTGGCAGGCGCGCGGAGTGCCGGCGTGCGGGGGGTGGCTGGGCTCGTGCGGCGCAGCAAGCCGGAGGCCGTGCCGGCCGGTGTTGAGGCCCACGGGGGCGCGGAGGGGAGACCCGCCGGAACGCCGGGTGCCAGGGCAACCGTGCTGGCATTCCCGGAGCCGCCCGGCCGGCGCCGGCGCCGCCGGTGGCTGGTGTGGGGATCCGCTGCTGTCGCCGTGATCGCCGGCCTGCTGGCCGCGGTCGTGTTTTCTCCGCTGCTTGCCGTCAAGACCATCGTGGTGGAAGGCAACGTGCTGGCCGCCTCGGACCAGGTGAACGCTGCGCTGGAGCCGCTCAAAGGCGTTCCGCTGCCGCAGGTGGACGAAGGAAGGGTGCAGGGCCTGCTGGATTCCCTGCCGCCTGTGGACGAGATCGATGTCGTTGCGCAGCCGCCCTCGACCCTGCTGGTCCAGGTGCGCGAACGCGTACCCGTGGCCGTGCTGCAGGACGGTGATCGGTTCGTGCTGATCGACCGGCTAGGAACCCAACTGGCGGAGGTTCCGGACCGCGAAAGCGCCCGGCTCCCTCTGATCGACGGCGGTGCGGCCGCGACTGACGGCGCGGTCTTTTCGACGATTACCGATGTCCTTGCGGCGCTGCCGGCGCCCGTCCTGGCCCAGCTGGAGCACGCGTCGGCGGCAACCGAAGACTCCGTTGAGCTGAAGCTGACGGGCGGCCGGAAGATCGTCTGGGGCAATGCGGAGGGCAACGACCTGAAGGCCCGCGTGCTCGAAGCCCTGCTGGCCGCCCCGGAGGGGGAGGTGCCGGTTGAGGTCTATGATATTAGCGCGCCGTCCCGGCCGGTCACGCGGTAGCGGCCCGGCAAACGGGATCAGTGGAACAGGAACGGAAACACAGGAGTGAACCTCTGCCTGCCCTTCGGCGCCCGCTGGTCCGGTTTCGGGCAGGCGGATGAAATTACGTAGAATAAACCGACACGCTGTGCGGGTCATTGCATGAAAGTGCCGGTCCCCATAGCGTCTCAATAAGAAGTTACTTGACATAACTCTAACCCTAAAGTTGAGGGTTAAGGTTGCGCAGGTGAAGGTTTGACCGGGGCGATGGGTTTCGGATCAGCCGGTTTTTGGTCAGTGCACAGATTCGAACAAGGGACACAGGACGTGGCAGCACCGCAGAATTACTTGGCCGTCATCAAGGTCGTCGGCATCGGCGGCGGTGGCGTGAACGCCGTCAACCGAATGATTGAGGTGGGGCTCCGCGGGGTGGAGTTCATCGCCATCAATACAGACGCACAGGCTCTGCTTATGAGTGATGCCGACGTCAAGCTGGATGTTGGCCGCGAACTGACCCGCGGACTTGGGGCAGGCGCGGATCCTGAGGTGGGCCGCAAGGCTGCCGAGGACCACGCTGAGGAAATCGAGGAAGTCCTGCGCGGCGCCGACATGGTGTTCGTCACGGCAGGTGAAGGCGGCGGTACCGGCACCGGCGGTGCTCCGGTGGTCGCGCGCATCGCCCGTTCCCTCGGTGCTCTGACCATCGGCGTTGTCACCCGTCCCTTCACCTTCGAGGGCCGCCGCCGGTCCAACCAGGCCGAAAGCGGCATCGACACCCTGCGCGATGAAGTCGACACCCTGATTGTCATCCCGAACGACCGCCTGCTGTCCATCAGTGACCGCAACGTTTCGATGCTCGATGCGTTCCGTTCCGCCGACCAGGTCCTGCTGTCCGGTGTCCAGGGCATCACCGACCTCATCACCACCCCGGGCCTGATCAACCTCGACTTCGCCGACGTCAAGTCCGTGATGCAGGGCGCCGGCTCGGCCCTGATGGGCATCGGCTCCGCCCGCGGCGAGGACCGGGCCGTCAAGGCTGCCGAGCTTGCCATTGCCTCGCCGCTCCTGGAAGCCTCGATCGACGGTGCCCACGGCGTCCTCCTGTCCATCCAGGGCGGTTCGGACCTGGGCCTGTTCGAGATCAACGAGGCCGCACGCCTCGTCCAGGAAGTAGCCCACCCGGAGGCGAACATCATCTTCGGTGCCGTGATCGACGACGCCCTGGGCGACGAAGCGCGGGTCACGGTCATCGCCGCCGGCTTCGACCAGGTGGACGTCACGTCGCAGGCCAATCCTGCAGCCGGGCAGCAGCATGCGCCGCAGGGAGGCTCCGCGGGCCAGCAGGGCGGCTTCGGTTCCGGCCAGGGCCGGCCCAACCAGGTTCCGAATCAGGTTCCGGCCCAGCGTCCGGGCGGCGGCTACGGGGCCGGCAGCATCTCCGCTCCGGCGGTGCCGGCAGTTGCACCTTCCTCGGCCGGGCGGAACACCTGGTCGCAGCGCCAGCAGCAGCACGCCCCCCTGCCCGCTGATGCCGGCTTCGACGTCGAGCTGCCTGCCGTGGTCGAACCGGACCTTTCGTCGGGCCGTTCCGATGATCTGGATGTGCCGGACTTCCTTAAGTAAGCAGTAAATCCAGGTACGGGGCCCTGACGGGCCCCGGCTTCCGCCGGCATGCCGGCGGAGGGGACTAGACAGAATCATGCGAGGGTATTGAGGGTGTTTTGGTGGCGTGAACAGGTCGACGACGGCCTGTGGGCGGGATTCACCAGCACGGCAGCCGGCAACCTCGCCCTGCATGTGCCGGACAATGCAGCGCGGGTGCAGGCGAACCGCCGTGGGCTGGAACGGGAAATGGGCATCCAGCCCGGCTCCCTCGCGTTCATGAACCAGGTCCATTCCGCCACGGTCCGGTTCGCGGCCGAGGAAGCGGGGGCGGAGGCGTCTGCCTCCGGCCCGGACTCCGGACCCGGGGCTGAAGCCGACGCCATGGTCTCCGCATCCGGCCGCCGGCCGCTTGCGGTACTGGTCGCCGATTGTGTGCCGGTGGTCCTTGCCGCGGGAACAGGCGGCAGCTACGTGACGGCGGTGGCGCATGCGGGCAGGCGGGGCCTGCTCGACGGAGTCATCGCCAATACCATGGCGGCCGTGCGCGCCCGCGGCGGCGGTGCCGTCAGGGCCTGGATCGGTCCGGCCGTCTGCGGAAACTGCTACGAAGTGCCCGAGCAGATGCAGCATGCTGCCGCGGCGGCGTTGCCGGCGCTGCACTCGACCACCTCCTGGGGGACGCCCGCGCTGGACCTGCCTGCCGGCGTCGAACATCAGCTTGCCTCCCTGGACGTCACGGTCGAAAGGATCCCCGGCTGCACCATGGAAAACGAATCCCTCTTTTCCTACCGCAGGGACAGCCGTGCGGGCCGCTTCGCCGGGCTGGTGTGGCAGTCATGAGGCCGGAGCGGCGCAACGAACTGGCCGAACGGCTGGAAGCTGTCCGGGAACGCGTCCGCGCCGCGGCCGCCCAATGCCCGGGCGGACGGCCGGAGCCGGAACTGATCGTTGTCACTAAATATTTTCCAGCCAGCGACGTCGCTCTGCTCTCGGGGCTCGGGGTCCGCAGCGTCGGGGAGAACCGTGACCAGGAGGCCGCAGCGAAGGCTGAGGAACTGTCGGGGCTGGACCTCGAATGGCATTTCATCGGGCAGCTGCAGACCAACAAGGCAAAATCGGTGGTCCGGTATGCCCACGCCGTCCACTCCGTGGACCGCGGGCCGCTGGTCAAGGCCCTGGCCAAGGCGATGAAGAACGAGCAGCAGCGCCGGAGCGAGGAAGGTCTGCCAGCCAGGGAAGCGCTGCGCTGCCTGGTCCAGGTGGATCTGGAGGACCGTTCAGCGGAGAACGGTGACGACGCCAGCCACCACGGGACAGCGCGCGGAGGCGCGGACCCTGCTGATGTGCTGGCCCTTGCCGGGCTGATCGATGCTGCCGAGGGGCTTGAATTCGGCGGCCTGATGGCCGTTGCCCCACTGGGGGCCGACCCTGCAGCGGCCTTCGGCCGTCTCGCGGCGCTTGCGGCCCAGGTCCAGGCGCGCTACCCGGCGGCAACGGACATCTCGGCCGGGATGAGCGGCGACCTGGAGGAAGCGGTGCTGGCCGGTGCGACACACCTGCGTGTCGGCTCAGATGTCCTCGGCCCCCGGCCGCCTTTACGATAGCGTCAGTGCTGGAGATATTTAGGCTTTCCGGACGCCCGGCGGCCACCCGGCAGACAACCGTGCCGAACAGGACACGATAGGAGCTACCTATGGCTGGCGCACTGCGCAAGACAATGATCTATCTTGGGCTCGCCGACGGTGACGAGCACTACGAGTCAGACGAACACCATATTGCACCGAAGAATAATGAGGACAAACCCGTGGATTACGACCGCGAAGAGCGCCGCCCGGAACCCGCCCAGCCCGCGCCTGCCAAGCCCGTGCAGGCAGAGGAGTACAGGGCCCCGGTGACCCCGATCAAGCGTGCACCCTCCTCCCGCGAAGATGTCTCCGGCCTGCGCCAGATCACCACGGTCCACCCGCGTTCCTACAATGACGCCAAGGTCATCGGTGAAAGCTTCCGCGACGGTATTCCGGTAATCATGAACGTCACGGACATGGGTGAGGCCGACGCCAAGCGGCTCGTCGATTTCTCCGCCGGCCTGGTCTTCGGACTGCACGGCAGCATCGAGCGCGTAACGAACAAGGTCTTCCTGCTGTCGCCGTCGTACGTCGAGGTCCTGGGGGACGACAAGAAAGCCAGTGAGTCCCAGACCAGCTTCTTCAACCAGAGCTAGTGCCGGCCACCGCTGCATGTGACGGGGCCACTGCATGAATGTCCTGTTTGCACTGTTGTATCTGCTGGTCCTCCTGTTCCAGTTCGCGCTGATTATCCGGCTGGTCTACGACGTGGTGCAGATGTTCGCACGGAACTGGCGTCCGCGCGGAATCGCCTTGGTCCTGGCGCACGTGGTGTATTCGATCACCGACCCGCCGCTGCGGGCACTTCGGCGGATCATCAAGCCGGTGCGCATCGGATCGATCTCCCTTGACCTCGCATTCCTCGTACTGTGGCTGGCCACGAGCATCCTGCTGGCCATTCTGGGTGGGCTGTCCAGATAGGACTTCCGGTTCGTCCCGGCGAACCGAAAAGTTATAGAGTGAAGCGATGCTAGACACGAACGGCCTGGTTCCCAAGGGGCTGGCCGTTCGGAATCGGTACCGCGGTGCCGGCCTGAAGACGGTGGCCGCCGCCGACAGAATCCAGATGAGGTGACCAGATGGCCCTGACGCCAGAAGACGTTGTCAACAAGCGGTTCCAGCCTACGAAGTTCCGGGAAGGCTACGACCAGGATGAGGTGGACGACTTCCTCGATGAGATCGTCGTGGAGCTGCGCCGCCTTAACCAGGAAAACGAGGAGCTGCGCAAGAAGCTGGTGGAAGCAACCGGCGGCCAGCAGAAGAACACCGCCGTGCCGGCGCCCGTAGCCGCCAGTACCAAGACCGAAGTTGTCAAGAACGAGACGAAGGCCGAGACCAAGGCCGAGACCAAGGCCGAAGCGTCCAAGGCCCAGCCCCAGGCTGCGGAACCCAAGGCCGAAGAGTCCCACGCCCAGGCGGCCCGGGCGGAAGAGTCCAAGACCGGATCGTCCAAGGCGGCGCCTGCCGCTGCCGCCGCCCCTGCAGCACAGTCCACGCACGCAGCGACAGCCGAATCAGCGGCCGGTGTGCTGGCCATGGCCCAGAAGCTGCACGACGAGTACGTCAATGCCGGTATTGAACAGCGTGACAAGATCATCGCCGAAGCCCAGGCCGAGGCCAATGGGCTGATCAACGATGCGCAGGAAAAGAGCCGCAAGACCTTGGGCGCCCTGGAGCAGCAGAAGGCTGTCCTGGAGCGCAAGGTGGAGCAGCTGCGCGGCTTCGAACGCGACTACCGTTCGCGTCTGAAGGCCTACATCGAAGGCCAGCTGCGCGATCTGGATGCCCGCGGTACCGTCGCCACGGAGACCGCATCGTCCTGACTTCCGGTCCGGAGCCCGGCTCCGGACTGCAAGGCCGGTGGCCGGGACTTACCCGGCTGCCGGCCTTTGCCCGTTCCTGCGTCCGCGATAATCGGAACAGGACTTGTCCCCCCCCTGCGAGAACGAAAGCGCGATGACTGATCAACCAGCGGCCTCAGCCGCACCCGAACCGACGGCCGGTGCGGGACCGAAGCACCGTACCGGCCGGGCCAAGTACCTAACGGTGATGGCCTGCTGTGCGGCGTTTGCCTACCTCTTTGATCAGCTCACCAAATGGTGGGTCGTGGGAACGATGACCGAGGGACAGATCATCCCGGTACTGCCGCCCGTACTGAGCTGGCACTTCATCCGCAATCCGGGGGCCGCCTTTTCGATCGGCTCGGACTTCACCTGGGTCTTCACCATCGTCCAGGCCGTTGTCCCGTTGGTGGTCTTCTGGCTTTCGCGGCGGCTGGGTTCCGTGTGGTGGTCCATCGCCTTCGGCCTGCTGGCCGGGGGTGCGCTGGGCAACCTCACGGACCGGTTGTTCCGGGAACCCTCCTTCGGCCTGGGTCACGTCGTCGACTTCATCGCCCTGCCGAATTTCGCAGTTTTCAACATTGCCGACTCGGCCGTGGTCGGTGCCGTCATCCTCATCTGTGTGCTGACCCTGCGCGGCATCGGCGTGGACGGCAAGCAGGCCGCCGCAGAAAGCCCCCCGCACAGGTCTGCTGAAGGGCCGGACGGCGATCATGCGTGAATCCCTGACCGTGCCCGAAACCGCCGCGGGCGAGCGTGCGGATGCGGCGCTGGCGCGGCTGCTGGACATCTCCCGCTCCGCGGCAGCGACGCTGTGCACCGAGGGCAACGTCAGCTCTGCGGGCCGGCGGGTCGCCAAGTCCGACCGCCTCGTTGCAGGCGCGGTCCTGGACGTGCAGATCCCGGAGCGCCGCGATCCGCTGGAGGTCGTCCCCGAAGCCGTGGAGGATCTGAAGATCCTCGGCGACGACGAATCCTTCGTGGTGATCGACAAGCCCGTCGGCGTGGCCGCCCATCCTTCCCCGGGCTGGGTGGGTCCGACCGTCGTGGGGGCCCTGGCCGCAGCAGGCTACCGGATCTCGACGTCGGGTGCTGCGGAACGGGCCGGTATCGTGCACCGGCTCGACGTCGGTACCTCCGGCGCGATGGTGGTGGCCAAGACCGAGCAGGCCTATACCGTCCTGAAGCGGGCCTTCAAGGAACGCACGGTCGACAAGGTCTACCACGCCCTGGTGCAGGGACTCCCGGATCCATTGACCGGTACCATCGATGCGCCGATCGGCCGCCATCCGGGCCACGACTGGAGGTTTGCCGTCGTGGAGGACGGCAGGCCGTCCGTCACGCACTACGAAGTGATCGAGGCCTTCGGCAAGGCGACGCTGGTCGAAGTGCATCTGGAAACCGGACGCACGCACCAGATCCGCGTCCATTTCGCCGCGCTCAGGCATCCTTGCGCAGGCGACCTTACGTACGGGGCGGACCCCCGGCTCGCCGCGGATCTGGGCCTGACCCGGCAGTGGCTGCATGCCCACCGGCTCGGCTTTGCCCACCCCCGGACGGGGGAGTGGGTGGAATACGTGAGCAGGTACCCGGCGGACCTGCAGTTCGCTCTCGACAGCCTGTCGTCCGGCGAAGTGTAGGCGGCAGCGCCTAGAATGGTTCGGTGGCTACAGCAACTCATGAATCGTTTGTCCATCTGCATAACCACACCGAATACTCGATGTTGGACGGCGCGGCCAGGCTGACCGACCTTTTCAGCCACACCGAAGAGCTCGGCATGAACGCGCTGGCCACGACCGACCACGGTTTCGTTTTTGGCGCGTTCGACTTCTGGAGCAAGGCCCGCAACGCCGGGATCAAGCCGATCATCGGTGTCGAAGCCTATCTGACTCCGGGTACCGCCCGGCAGGACAAGACCCGTGTCAAATGGGGCGACGGCGGCCGCAACGACGTCTCCGGCGCCGGCGCCTACACCCACATGACGCTCTGGTCCGCCAGTACCGAGGGCATGCACAATCTGTTCCGGATGTCCTCGCTGGCGTCGCTGGAAGGGTACCTGTACAAGCCGCGCATGGACCGCGAACTGCTCGAAACCTACGGCAAGGGACTGATTGCCACCACCGGCTGCCCCTCCGGCGAGGTGCAGACCAAGCTCCGCCTGGGGCTCTACGAGGAAGCCAGGCAGGCGGCAGCGGACTTCCGTGACATCTTTGGCAAGGAAAACTTCTTCTGCGAGCTGATGGACCACGGGCTGGACATCGAGCGCGGGGTCCACGCGGACCTCATCAAGCTGGCCAAGGACCTGGGCCTGCCGTTGGTCGCCACGAACGACCTGCATTACACGCACGCCGAGGACGCCAAGGCACACGCCGCCCTGCTGTGCGTGCAATCCGGGTCGACGCTGGCGGATCCCAAGCGGTTCAAATTCGACGCCGACGAGTTCTACCTCAAGTCCCCGCAGGAGATGCGGGCGATTTTCCGCGACTATCCGGAAGCCTGCGATAACACTTTGCTGATCGCAGAGCGCTGCGATGTCGAATTCAACACCAGTGCCAACTACATGCCTCGGTTCCCGTGCCCGCCCGGCGAAAACGAGGAGTCGTGGTTCGTCAAGGAAGTCGAGAAGGGCTTGCACTACCGGTACCCGAACGGGATCCCGGACGAGGTCCGCAAGCAGGCCGAGTATGAAATCGGCGTCATCACCCAGATGGGCTTCCCTGGCTACTTCCTGGTGGTTGCCGACTTCATCAACTGGGCCAAGAACAACGGCATCCGGGTGGGTCCGGGCCGTGGCTCCGGTGCCGGTTCCATGGCCGCCTACGCCATGCGCATCACCGACCTGGATCCGCTCAAGCACGGCCTGATCTTTGAGCGCTTCCTGAACCCGGACCGTGTGTCCATGCCCGACTTCGACGTCGACTTCGACGATCGCCGCCGCCCCGAGGTCATTAAGTACGTCACCGACAAGTACGGCGACGAGCGCGTGGCCATGATCGTCACCTACGGCACGATCAAGGCCAAGCAAGCCCTGAAGGACGCCTCGCGCGTGATGGGCTATCCCTTCTCCACGGGCGAGCGTCTCACCAAGGCCATGCCGCCGGATGTGATGGGCAAGGGCATCGCCCTGGCGGACGTCCACAACACCGAGGCCAAGCGGTACGGCGAAGCGGAGGAGCTGCGCGAGCTGCTGAAGTCGGACGCGGATTCGCAGAAGGTTTTCGAAACCGCCCTCGGCCTGGAAGGCCTGAAGCGCCAGTGGGGCGTCCACGCCGCCGGCGTCATCATGTCCTCCGAGCCGCTTATCGACATCATCCCGATCATGCGCCGCGAGCAGGACGGCCAGGTCATCACCCAGTTCGACTACCCCACGTGTGAGGGCCTCGGCCTGATCAAGATGGACTTCCTGGGCCTGCGCAACCTGACGATCATCACGGACGCGCTGGAGAACATCAAGCTGAACCGGGACATCGACCTGGTCCTCGAGGACCTGGACCTGGACGACAAGGCGTCCTATGAACTGCTGGCCCGCGGTGACACACTGGGGGTGTTCCAGCTCGACGGCGGGCCGATGCGTTCGCTGCTCAAGCTCATGCGTCCGGACAACTTCGAAGACATCTCCGCCGTGCTGGCGCTGTACCGTCCCGGCCCCATGGGCGCCAATGCGCACAACAACTACGCGCTGCGCAAGAACGGCCTGCAGGAAATCGTGCCGATCCACCCGGAGCTGGCCGAACCGCTCGAGGACATCCTGGGTGGAACCTACGGCCTGATCGTCTACCAGGAACAGGTCATGGCGATCGCGCAGAAACTGGCCGGCTACTCGCTGGGCCAGGCGGATATTCTGCGCCGCGCCATGGGCAAGAAGAAGAAGGCGGAGCTGGACAAGCAGTTCGCGGGCTTCTCGCAGGGCATGAAGGACAACGGCTACTCCGAGGCCGCGATCAAGACCCTCTGGGACATCCTGCTGCCCTTCTCCGACTATGCGTTCAACAAGGCGCACTCGGCGGCCTACGGTGTGGTGTCCTACTGGACGGCCTACCTGAAGGCCCACTACGCGCCGGAATACATGGCCGCGCTGCTGACCTCGGTCGGCGACGACAAGGACAAGCTGGCCATGTACCTGAACGAGTGCCGGCACATGGGCATCACTGTGTTGCCGCCGGATGTCAACGAATCGGCGCTCAACTTCACCCCTGTCGGCAAGGACATCCGCTTCGGGATGGGGGCCATCCGCAACGTGGGCGCCAACGTCGTCCATGCCATGGTGGGTGCGCGCGAGGAGCAGGGCAATTTCACCTCGTTCAGCGACTTCCTCCAGAAGGTGCCCGCCGTCGTCTGCAACAAGCGGACCATCGAATCGCTGATCAAGGCCGGTGCCTTCGACTCCCTGGGACACCCGCGCCGCGCCCTGGCGATGATTCATGAAGAGGCCGTCGATTCGGTCGTCGTGCTCAAGCGCAATGAGGCCGCCAATCAGTTCGATCTGTTCAGCGCCTTCGATGATGCCGATGCCGGGGCAGGCCTGAGCGTGGAAGTCCCGGACCTGCCGGAGTGGGAGAAGAAGGACAAGCTCTCCTTCGAGCGCGACATGCTGGGCCTGTATGTGTCCGACCATCCGCTGCAGGGCCTCGACGGCATCCTGAGCCAGCACGCGGATCTGTCCATCACCTCCGTGATCAGCGAGGAAGGACCGGCCGACGGCGCCATCGTCACCATCGCCGGCATGATCACCTCGCTGCAGCGCAGGATTGCCAAGAACAGCGGAAACGCCTACGCCCGTGCGGAAGTGGAAGACCTCGGCGGCTCGATGGAGGTCATGTTCTTTGGCCAGGCCTACGCTCCGATCGCGACGGTGCTGGCCGAAGACCTGATCGTGGTCATCCGTGGCCGGCTTCAGCGCCGGGACGACGGCGCGGTGACGCTCAACGCCCAGGAACTGACGGTCCCCGACCTGAGCGAGGGGCATTCGGGTCCCGTGGTCATCTCCATGGCCAACCACAAGGCCACCGAAGCCGTGGTGACCTCGCTCGGGGAGGTGCTGCGCACTCATCCGGGAACCACCGAGGTCCATGTACGGCTCAACAGCGCGCGGAAGATCGAATTGATGAAGCTCGGCGTGGATCTGAGGGTCAATCCGACGCCGTCGCTCTTCGGAGACCTGAAGGTGCTGCTCGGCCCGGCCTGCCTCGACGCGTAGGCGCCGCTAGATCTCGTATTCCAGCGGCGCCGGCCGGCTGTACTGGCCCGAGTGGTACAGCAGCGGCGTGGTGTAGCCGCTGATCTGACCGCCGACGACCTGGGCCACGACGACGGCATTCTGGTCGAAGGGAAAGCGTGCCTCGATGCGGCCGATCAGCCAACCGGGCACATCCTTCAGGACCGGAACGCCATGTTCGCCCAGCAGCCAGTGACTGCCCTCGAAGCGATCCTTGGTGCGGGCAAAACGGTCCGCCAGTTCCTGGTTCTCCAGGCCCAAAACGTGGACACCGATGAATTTTGCGCGCGCGATCGCCGGCCACGAGGAACTGGTTTGCGCTATGTTGAAGGTGAACCTGGGCGGGGTGGCGGAGAGGGAGGCCAGCGAGGTCGCCGTGAAGCCATAGGGTTTGCCGTCAAGATAAGCCGTGATGATCGCCACGCCGGCCGCATGGCGGCGGAAGACCTCGCGGAAGGTGTCGAAGTGTTCGCCGGGCCCGATGGGCTCGGGGGAAATGCCGGCTGTTGACGCGCTCACGGTGCTGCTCCATGTCGTTCGGCTGAACTTTGGGGAGGCATGATGTCCTCTTCCTCCACGGTATGTCCGCGGGTGGCCGCGGTGCGGTTTATGAACCATTAAGTCATGCTGGACTGTCCTGCAGGCGGGACATTCAGGTGCGGGACGTGCAGGACGGGACGCGCAGGACGGGACATACAATGGAAGGCGTGACTTCCACCGAGACTGACACTGCCTTTTCCGCTTTCCGCACCATCGACCTGCGTGGCCGGCATCTGACCACGGCACAGCTGAAGGCGGCCATGCCGCGGGCGGAAACCACCTTCGACGTAGCCTCGCAGGCCGTGGAAGAGATCATCGCCGACGTGCGGGCGCGGGGCTTCGAGGCCCTCTCCGAACTGGCCGCCAAGTTCGACGGCGTGCAGCAGGACCATCCGCTCGTACCGGTGCAGGCAATCTCCGAGGCCCTGGAGGAGCTGGATCCGGCAGTGCGTGCGGGACTGGAGGAATCCATCGCACGGGCACGCGCCTTTGCTTCGGCGCACCGGCCGGCCGATGTCGACGTCGACATCGCTCCGGGTGCGACTGTCACGCATAAGTGGGTCCCGGTTGCCCGCGTCGGCCTCTACGTTCCTGGCGGACTGGCCGTCTACCCGTCCTCGGTCGTCATGAACGTCGTCCCCGCGCAGGCGGCCGGCGTCGGCTCCATTGCCCTTGCTTCGCCGCCGCAGAAGGATTTCGGCGGGCTGCCGCATCCGACCATCCTGGCCGCCGCCGCGCTGCTGGGCATCGACGAGGTCTATGCCATCGGCGGAGCGCAGGCCATTGCTGCCTTTGCCTACGGGATTCCCGCGCCGGCGGACAGCCAGGCCGGGGGCATCGATCCGGTCGACGTCATCACCGGTCCGGGCAATGTTTTTGTGGCCACCGCCAAGCGGCTGGTCAAGGGTGTTGTCGGGATCGATGCCGAAGCCGGGCCGACGGAGATCGCCGTGCTTGCCGACGACACGGCTGATCCCCGTCTGGTGGCCGCCGACCTGATCAGCCAGGCCGAGCACGACCCGAACGCAGGATCCGTCCTGGTCACCGCCTCCGAGGACCTGGCTGCCGCCGTGCGGGCGGAACTCGGATCCCAGGTTGCGCTGACCAAGCACCGGGAACGCGTCGAAACCGCGCTGGCCGGGCAGCAGTCCGGCGTCGTTCTGGTGGATGGGCTGGAGCAGGGCATCGCCGTCTGCGACGCCTATGCCGCCGAACACCTGGAGATCCATACCGAGGACGCAGCCGCCGTCGCCGCCCGCATCCGCAATGCCGGCGCGATCTTCGTCGGCAACTACAGCCCGGTTAGTCTGGGCGACTACTGTGCCGGATCCAACCACGTGCTGCCGACCAGCGGTACGGCGGCCTTCGCCTCCGGACTGAACGTGACCACCTTCCTGCGCGCCATCCAGGTGATCAACTATGACAAGGCCGCCCTGCAGGAACTGCACGGCCACATCGTCAGCCTCGCCAATGCCGAGGACCTGCCGGCCCACGGTGACGCGATCAACGTCCGCTTCAGCTAGGGTCGAGGGTCCGGCGGCGCACATGATAGTCACATGGTTGTAATTCCGCACCTTCCGGCACTACGATGAAGTATCCGTATCCGGCGACAGGCGAGCAAAGGGGAGAATAATGTACTGCCCGTTTTGCCGCAATCCGGATTCCCGTGTGGTGGACAGCCGCCTGACCGACGATGGTTCCTCGATCCGGCGCCGCCGCCAGTGTCCGGAGTGCGGACGCCGGTTCAGTACCGTGGAAACGACAAGCCTTAGTGTGATCAAGCGCTCGGGCGTCAGCGAGCCTTTCAGTCGGGCCAAGGTCGTCAACGGCGTGCGCAAGGCTTGCCAGGGCAGGCCCGTGACCGATGACGACCTGGCCATGCTGGCCCAGGAAGTCGAAGAGACCATCCGGGCCAGCGGCGTGGCGGAAATCGACGCCCATGAGATCGGCCTGGCGATCCTGAAACCGCTGCAAACACTGGACCAGGTCGCCTACCTGCGCTTCGCCAGCGTCTACCAGGCCTTCGATTCCCTCGAGGACTTCGAGAAGGCGATCGCCCAGCTCCGCGAGCAGGCCGATGCGGCGGCCGGCCAGGCACCGACCGGCGTCCAGCGGCGGCTCACCGCCCAGTAGCCCGGCTCGGCCGTATTAATTTTTGAGGTGGCCGAAGGTCAGCGCCGCCTGCAGCGCCGACCCTACGATCCCGGCGTTGTTCCGCAGCTCGGCGGTGACGATCGGCGTGCGCAGCTGCAGCTTGGGCAGGAAGTCCTCGCTGCGTTTGGAAATGCCGCCGCCGACGATGAAGAGTTCGGGGGAGAAGAGGAATTCCAGGTGGGAGAAGTACCGCTGCAGGCGCTTGGCGTAGTCGTCCCAGCCAAGGTCTTCCCGTTCGCGGGCGGAGGCTGAGGCCTTCTGTTCGGCGTCGAAGCCGTCCAGTTCCAGGTGGCCGAGCTCGGCATTGGGCACCAGCTGTCCATTGAAGATGAATGCCGATCCGATGCCGGTTCCCAGGGTGATCACCAGCACCGTCCCGTCGATTCCCTGCCCGGCCCCATACCGGACCTCCGCCAGGCCGGCGGCATCGGCGTCGTTCATGACCTGGACCGGACGCGCAAGGCGTTCGGTAAAGAGCCGGTCCACGTCCGTTCCGATCCAGGACGGATCCACATTGGCGGCCGAGTACGCCACGCCATGGGAAATGATGGCGGGAAAGTCGATGCCGACCGGGGAATCCGGCGCCGGAGCTTTGTCGCGGGAGTCCAGCTCGGCCGTGATGCGGGCCAGGACCTCAGCGACTGCCTCGGGGGTTGCCGGCTTGGGGGTATCGATGCGGAACCGGTCGCCCACCAGCTTGCCGGACTTGAGGCTGACGATACCGCCCTTGATGCCGGTGCCGCCGATGTCGATCCCGATCAAGGACTTCTTGCCTTCCTTGCCGGCATCCTTCTTTTGGTCATTAGCCATGGTCTCTCCGTAGGTCGTCGGGGCGTCGGACATCCGGTCCGGCGCTAAGGCAGGGTCAGCACTTCGGCTCCGGATTCGGTCACGAGCAGAGTGTGCTCGAACTGTGCCGTGCGCTTGCGGTCGCGGGTCACCACGGTCCAGTCGTCGTCCCACATGTCCCACTCGATGGTGCCGAGGGTGAGCATCGGCTCGATGGTGAAGACCATGCCCGCCTCCATGACCCGGCTGTAGGCCGGTGCGGCGTCGTAGTGGGGAATGATCAGGCCGGTGTGGAAGGCTTCTCCGACGCCGTGGCCGGTGAAATCGCGGACCACTCCGTAGCCAAAGCGCTTGGCGTAGGATTCGATGGCGCGGCCGATGACGTTGATTTCCCGTCCGGGAGCCACCGCCTTCAGAGCCCGGTTCAGGGACTCCCGGGTGCGTTCCACCAGCAGCCTCGATTCCTCATCCACCTCCCCGACCAGGAAAGTGAAGTTGGTGTCGCCGTGGACGCCGTTCTTGTACGCGGTGATATCCAGGTTGATGATGTCCCCGTCCTTCAGGACGGTGTCGTCCGGGATGCCGTGGCAGATGACTTCGTTGACCGAGGTGCACAGCGATTTCGGGAATCCGCGGTAGCCCAGCGTCGAGGGGTAGGCTCCGTGGTCCAGCAGGAATTCGTGGCATACCCGGTCCAGTTGGTCCGTGGTGACGCCGGGCCGGATGTGCTTGCCAACCTCGACGATCGCCTGGGCGGCGATCTTGCTGGAGATGCGGATTTTCTCGATGGTTTCCGCGGACTTGACTTCGGAGCCGGTGAACTTCCCCGGTGCAGGTTTCCAGGCGTACTCCGGCCGTTTGATGGCGTCGGGTACGGGGAGCACGGAGCTCACCGTGCCCTGTACCAGGGTTCCTAGGGGTGCACTGGCGACATTCTGAGGCATAGTATCGATCTTATAGCCGCAGCGACCGTCCGTGGCCAGCGGCCCAAGCTACCGGCCCCAAGCTACCGGCGGAGAAAGGTGCGAATCATGCCCAGGTACTGGTACAACGTCGTCACCCACGAAGTGGAAGAGGACGCCCTGTCGGACTGGACACAGCTCCTTGGCCCGTACGACACCCGCGAAGAGGCAGCGAAGGCGCTCGAGAAAGTGGCCAAGCGGAACGAGGCCTGGGAAGCCGGCGACGAGGACGACTAGCCAGGATGTCCGGGCCGGACGGATGTCCTGCCCGGACATCCGTTCCGGGCCGGGAAGGTGCGCTAGAAGGAGTGCTCCCGGCCGGGGAACGCGCCGGAGCGCACCTCCTCCGCATAGGCCTTGGCGGCATCGGACAGCACTGTATGCAGGTCCGCGTACCTCTTGACGAACTTCGCGGTTTTTCCGGTCCGTAGTCCGGCCATGTCCTGCCAGACCAGGACCTGGCCGGTGGTAGCGTTTCCGGCACCGATGCCGATCGTCGGCACCGCCACCGCCCGGTCCACCTGTGCGGCTACCTCCGCCGGAACCATTTCCATCAGCACGCTGAACGCGCCCGCCTCGGCCAGCGCAACGGCGTCGTCCACGATCCACTGTCCCGATTCCCCGCGGCCCTGGACCCGGTAGCCGCCCAGGGCATGCTCGCTCTGCGGGGTGAAGCCAACATGGGCCATGACCGGAATGCCGGCGGCCGTCATCGCCTGCACATGTTCCACATAGCGGCTGCCGCCCTCCATCTTGACCGCCTGGACTCGGCCTTCCTTCATCAGCCGCACCGAGGACCCGATGGCCTGGGCCGGTGAGGCCTCGTAGCTGCCGAAGGGCAGGTCCGCAACGACCAGCGCGTTCCGGGCGCCGGAGGCGACGGCCTTGCAGAAGACGATCATCTCCTCAAGGGTGATGGGCAGCGTGCTCTCATAGCCCATCACGTTGTTGGCCGCGGAATCGCCGACCAGCAGGACCTCCACGCCGGCCTCGTCGAAGATCTGCGCCGTGTACTGGTCGTAGGCGGTCAGCATCGCGAACCTGCGGCCGGAGTCCTTGATCTGCTGCAGATGGTGAGTGCGCACCCGGGTGCGCACAGCCGACTGGGGTGTTTCCTGAGGCGTGTTTCCGCGGCCCGGTCCGGATCCGTAGGGGGCGGTGGTTTCTCCAGAACTCATAGCCCGAGCCTACTGGAGAACGGATACCTCAGGCTGTACCGGGATGCCGTGGCTGCGGTATGCATCCGCCGGGCACATTGCTTAGTAGAGTGATTCCAGACCGGAAACGCTTGGATTTATGCAGTGAAAGAGGTAGGCATGGACCGCCAGCAGGAATTCGTTCTGCGCACCATCGAAGAGCGCGACGTCCGCTTTGTCCGTCTGTGGTTCACCGACGTCGTCGGCTCGCTTAAATCCGTGGCGCTGGCTCCGGCGGAGGTCGAGGGTGCCTTCGACGAAGGGCTGGGCTTCGACGGTTCCTCCATCGAGGGCCTCTCCCGCGTTTTCGAGTCCGACATGCTGCTGCAGCCGGACCCCTCCACATTCCAGATCCTGCCGTGGCGGGGGGAGAAGGAACAGACCTCGCGAATGTTCTGCGACATCCTGACTCCCGACGGCGAACCTTCCACCGCCGACCCGCGCAATGTGCTGAAGCGGACCCTCGCCAAGGCCGCGGACATGGGGTTCACCTGCTACACGCATCCGGAGATCGAGTTCTACCTCATGAAGTCCAGCGAACCGGGTCCGGACGGCTACCCGGAGCCGGTGGACCAGGCCGGCTATTTCGACCACGTGCCCGGCGGGGTCGCCCAGGACTTCCGCCGCACGGCCGTGACCATGCTGGAGAACATCGGCATTTCGGTGGAATTCAGCCACCATGAAGCCGGACCTGGCCAGAATGAGATCGACCTGCGCTATGCGGACGCCCTGCAGACCGCGGACAACATCATGACGTTCCGCACCGTGGTCAAGGAAGTCGCCCTCACGCAGGGCATCTACGCCACGTTTATGCCCAAACCGTTCTCCGACCATCCGGGTTCCGGCATGCACACGCACTTTTCGCTGTTCGAGGGGGACAGCAATGCCTTCTACGAAGCCGGAGCCGAGTACCAGCTGTCGAAGACGGCCCGCCAGTTCATGGCCGGCATCCTGCACCACGCGCCGGAATTCACCGCGGTGACCAACCAGTTCGTGAACTCCTACAAGCGGCTGTGGGGCGGCGGGGAAGCGCCCAGCCACCTGTCCTGGGGCCACAACAACCGCTCCGCGCTGCTGCGTGTCCCGCTGTACAAGCCGGGCAAGGGCCAGTCCGCACGCATCGAGTATCGCGGGATCGATTCGGCCACCAACCCGTACCTTTCCTACGCCGTGCTGCTGGGCGCCGGCCTGAAGGGCATCGAGGAAGGCTACGACCTGCCGCCGGCCGCCGAGGACGACGTGTGGAGCCTGTCCGCGGCCGAGCGGCGCGCCCTCGGCCATTATCCGCTGCCGTCCAGCCTGCACGATGCGGTCCGCTCGATGGAGGATTCCGAACTCGTCGCCGAGATCCTCGGCGAGCAGGTGTTCGAGAACTTCCTGCGCAACAAGCGCCAGGAATGGGACGCCTACCGGCTGCACGTGACGCCCTTTGAACTGCAACGGAATCTCGGCATCCTGTAAAGCCATGAGCCTCAACCGCCAGCTGATCGCCAGCGGCTTCACCGACCTGGAAAAGAGCGCCCGGTTCCTGGCTGCTCCGGAGCTGCACGGTGTCGACGAAGATCGCCTCTTCGAGGGGCTGGCCCTGGCGGCCAGCCCGGACCTGGCCCTGCAGTCGCTGGTGCGGCTGCTGGCCCGGGTCCCGGAACTGAAGGAACTGGTCAACGCGGGGGACCGCGACAATGAGCCGCTGTTCCGCCTGCTCGGCGCGTCGGAGGCGCTCGCGGACTTCCTGATCCGCCGGCCGGAGCATGTTGACGCGGTGCGGGTGCCTGCCTCACCGGAACCGCGGACGACGCCGGCTGACCGGCTGCGTGCCTCCCTGCTGGAGGCGGTCCAGGCCGATCCTGCGGAAGCGAATCCGGTGGCCCGGCTGACCGGCAAGGATGCCTACAATCTGTTGCGCATCCGCTACCGGAGGCACCTGGTCGACCTGGTGATCCGTGATCTGTGCGCAGCATCGCCCACGGACTACATGCCCGCCGTCGGACAGGAACTGGCGGACCTCGCCGCGGCTGCGCTCGACGCCGGACTCGCCGTGGCCCGCGCCGAACTGGCTGCGAAGCACCCTGCCGAGGACGTTGCCGCGGTACGGCTGGCGGTCATTGGCATGGGCAAGTGCGGAGCCGGGGAACTGAACTATATTTCCGACGTCGACGTCGTGTACGTCATCGAGGCGGACGGTCTGGACGAAGCCCGGGCCGCGGCGATCGGTACAGGGCTGGCGGCCGGTTTGTCCCGGGCGGTGTCCACGCCCGGAACCGAACCGGCACTCTGGGAAGTCGACGCGAACCTGCGCCCCGAAGGTAAGGACGGACCGTTGGTCCGCACGCTCGAATCGCATCTGACCTACTACCGGCGGTGGGCGCAGAGCTGGGAATTCCAGGCCTTGCTGAAGGCCCGCGGCATCGCCGGCGACGCCGGGCTGGGCCGCCGCTACGAAGAAGCCGTCGCTCCGCTGATCTGGTCCTCCTCGGAACGGGAGGGATTCGTGGATTCCGTCCAGGCGATGCGCCGGCGGGTGACGGAGAACATCCCTGCCCGCGAACTCGACCGCCAGATCAAGCTCGGCGCGGGGGGACTGCGCGATGTCGAGTTCACAGTCCAGCTGCTCCAGCTGGTCCATGCCCGGGCGGACGGCACGCTGCGGGTCCGGGATACGACGTCGGCCATTGCCGCCTTGAGCGCGGCCGGCTACATTGGCCGCCACGACGCCAGGGAGTTCGACGAATCCTACCGCTGGCTGCGCGTGCTCGAACACCGGATCCAGCTGGTCCACATGCGCCGGACCCACCTCATGCCGGAACGTGAAGCGGCCCAGCGGGCACTGGCGAAGGCCATGCTCGGTTCGCTGGTACCTGCCCGGCCTCCGGCCGAGGCGCTGGTGGAAAAGTGGCAGCGGACCAAGCGGCTGGTACGCGGCCTGCATGAGAGGATCTTCTACCGACCGCTGCTGGCGACGGCGGCGAACCTCAGCACCGATGAAGTGAAGCTGACGCCCGAAGCCGCCCAGGCCCGCCTGGCAGCGCTGGGCTACCTCGATCCGCGCGGCGCCATGCGCCACATTGAAGCCCTGACCAAAGGCATCAGCCGGCGGGCGGCGCTGCAGCGCCAGCTGCTTCCGGTCCTGCTGGGCTGGCTGGCGGACGGCGTGGATCCCGATGCCGGGCTGCTGGGCTTCCGCAGGGTCAGCGAGGCCCTGGGCGAGACGCACTGGTACCTGGGCATGCTGCGCGATTCCACGGCTGCGGCCGAACGGCTGTGCCATATCCTCTCCAGCAGCCGCTTCATCACGGACCTGCTGGAAGTCTCCCCGGAGTCCACCGCCTGGCTGGGCTCCGACGCGGACCTGAAGCCATTGCCGTTCGAGGCCCAGTGGCAGGAAATCCAGGCCAAGCTGTCACGCCATCCTGAACCCCGGGAGGCCATGCGGCTGGTCCGGCTGATCCGACGGCGGGAAATCCTGCGCACCGCCATCGCGGACAGCTCCCGGATGCTGGACCAGTCCGCCGTCGGGCTTGCCCTGGCCGATGCCGACCGGGCAGCGGTACTGGGTGCCCTCCATGTGGCCGAAAACGCGGTGCTCTCCGGGGAGGAACGGAAGACGAGCATGCTGGTGGTGGCGATGGGGCGCCAGGGCGGCCGGGAGATCGGCTACGGTTCGGATGCCGATGTTCTCTATGTCCACCGGCCGCTGCCCGGTGCCAACGAGGATGAAGCGCAGCAGCAGGCCGAGAAGATCGTCGGCCAGTTGTCGGCCCTGCTGACGCAGCCGCTGGTTCCGGCGGTGCGGGCGGAACGGGTGCTGGAAATCGACGCCGCGCTGCGGCCCGAAGGCAGGAACGGACCGCTGGTGCGCTCCCTGGACTCCTACCGCGAGTACTACAGCCGGTGGTCACTGATCTGGGAGGCTCAGGCGCTGCTGCGCGCCCTGCCGATGGCCGGCGACGACGACCTGGCCCGTGCCTTTACGGAGCTCATCGATCCGATCCGGTATCCGCAGGCCATCCCGGCAGCGGATGTCCGGGAGGTGCGCAGGATCAAGGCCCGCGTCGAATCCGAGCGGCTTCCGCGCGGAGCGGACCCCTCACGCCACCTGAAGCTCGGACGCGGAGCCCTCAGCGACGTGGAATGGCTGATCCAGCTCCTGCAGCTGCAGCACGCCCACGGGATTCCCCAGCTGCGAACGACTTCCACCCTGCCGGCGCTGCGCGCCACCGTCGACGCGGAACTGATCTCCGCAGCCGACGCTCAGGTCCTTGCGGAGAGCTGGTCCCTTGCCAGCCGTATCCGATCCGCGAACGTGATCTGGAGCGGCAAGTCGTCGGACCTGTTGCCGTCCTCCCGGCGCGACCTCGAAGCCGTGGCGCGTTGGTGCGGTTACGAGTCCGGAAATGCGGCGGCGATCGAGGAAGACTATCTGCGGCTCACCCGGCGGGCCCGGGGGATCTTCGAGCGGATCTTCTACGCTGCCTGACCGCTGGATAGCGCTGTCGCGCTTCCCCAACCTCGTTCCGCTCGGCCGGGTCCCCTCGCGCTAGGCTGGGCGTATCCGGCAACAAAGTCCGGCGAGGACAATGGAGGGCACCATGACAGACGTATCCAAACTGGCGGAGGAACACCTGGCCCTGGCGTTGGAGGCACCGCACGGACGCAGCGCGGTGCTGATCGCCCAGGACGGCCCGCTGCGCCAGACGGTCCTGGCGCTGAAGGGCGGCGCCGAACTCGGGGAGCACAATCCGCCGGTGGCCGCGACTGTCTATGTCCTGGAAGGTTCCATCGCCATCGTTTCCGCCAGCGGACGCGTCACCGTGAATGAGAACCAGATCGTGCCGATCCCGCGGGAGCGGCATTCGGTGGAGGCTGCAGAGGATTCGGTGTTTATCCTGACCGCCGTCACGGAAATCGACTGAGGGCGGCCCAGCCGGGCCACCTGAACAGAAGACAGCAGCGAACGACGCCGGCCCCGCTTCGGAAGGCGGGGACCGGCGTCGTTCGTCAGGGCTGCGCGCTGCGCGTCCGGTCAGCAGCCGTAGTAGAGCTCGAACTCATAGGGGTTCGGACGCAGCAGGAGCGGCTTGATTTCGTTCTCGCGCTTGTACTCGATCCAGGTGTCGATCAGGTCCTGGGTGAAGACGCCGCCGGCCTGCAGGAACTCGTTGTCCTGTTCCAATGCCTCCAGCGCTTCCTCCAGGGAGCCCGGGGCCTTCGGAATGTCCTTGGCTTCCTCGGCGGGCAGCTCGTAGAGGTCCTTGTCGATCGGATCCATCGGCTCGATGCGGTTCCTGATGCCGTCGAGGCCCGCCATCAGCTGGGCGGCGAAGGCCAGGTACGGGTTGGACGAGGGATCCGGAGCGCGGAACTCGATGCGCTTGGCCTTCGGGTTGGAACCGGTGATCGGGATGCGGATTCCGGCGGAGCGGTTGCCCTGCGAGTACACCATATTGACCGGCGCCTCGAAGCCCTTGACCAGGCGCCGGTAGGAGTTGACCGTCGGGTTGGTGAAGGCCAGGACTGCGGAGGAGTGCTTCAGCAGGCCGCCGATGTACCAGCGGGCAAGGTCGGACAGGCCTGCGTAGCCCTTCTCATCGTAGAACAGCGGCTCGCTGCCGTTCCAGAGGGACTGGTGGCAGTGCATGCCCGAGCCGTTGTCGCCGAAGATCGGCTTGGGCATGAAGGTCACGGACTTGCCCCAGGAGGTGGCCGTGTTCTTGACGATGTACTTGAACTTCAGCAGATCGTCGGCCGCGTGCACCAGCGTGGTGAACTTGTAGTTGATCTCCGCCTGGCCGGCAGCGCCGACCTCATGGTGGGACCGCTCGACCTCGAGGCCCGCGGCTTCAAGCTCAAGGCACATGGCGTCGCGCAGGTCCGCCTGGTGGTCCACCGGGGCCACCGGGAAGTAGCCGCCCTTGAACGGCGTCTTGTAGCCCAGGTTGCCGCCCTCTTCCTGGCGGCCGGTGTTCCACGGGGCTTCGATGGAGTCCACCTTGTAGAAGCTCCCCTGCGGGGAGGACTCGTACTGGACGTTGTCGAAGACGAAGAACTCGGCCTCGGAAGCGAAGTAAGCGGTGTCGGCGATGCCGGTGGAAGCCAGGTAGGCCTCGGCGCGCTCGGCGACGCCGCGCGGATCGCGGTGGTAGGGGTCGCCGGTGCGGGGGTTCACGATGGAGAAATTCAGCGCCAGCGTCTTCTCGATGCGGAACGGATCGATGAAAGCGGTGGTGACATCCGGGATGAGCTGCATGTCGGATTCGGCGATGCCCTGGAAGCCGCGGATGGAGGATCCGTCGAAGAGCTGGCCGTTGACGAAGAAGTCTGCATCAACCGTCTTGGCGGGCACATTGAAGTGCTGCTGGACACCGGGCAGATCGGTGAAACGGATGTCGACAAACTTGACGTCTTCATCGGCGATGTACTTGAGGACTTCGTCCGCGGTTTTGAACATCTAGCTATGCTCCTTATGCATCATTAGTCTGAAGAGGGCACGGGGCCACAAGTTCTTGCTTGGCTGTACTTCGTGCCCGCAACGGATACCAGACTAGAAGCCGGCAGTTTCCCGTTGGTGTCGGAATTGTTTCCGCAATGTTTCGTCTTTCTTCGACTGAGGCTAAGCCTAGCGGTTCCGGGCGCCGGCCGGGACAGTGCAGCCCTATTTTCTGGACGGGCAGGATAACCTTGCAGTGTGGTTGATAGAAGAGATGTCGGGTCCTGGCTTGAGGGTCCGCCCCCGTCGAACATACAAAATTGGCCCGGACAGCGCCTGGGCCTGCCGGAGTCCGGAAGCGGCTCGATTGCGCGTGTGGGGCGGCGGCTTGCCGCGCTGTGCATCGACTGGCTGCTGTGCTACCTGATCGGCACCGCGCTCTTCGACGGTGCGCCGGCCGGTATCCTGGGGGTCTTCGCCGTGGAGCAGCTGCTGCTCGTGGGGACCCTCGGTTTCAGCATCGGACACCGGATCGTGGGCATCGGCGTACGGAAACTGGACGGCGGTGCCCCGGGCCTGCTGGCCGCCGTCGTCCGTACCGTCCTGCTGTGCCTGGTGATTCCCGCCGTCGTTTTCGATGCCGACCAGCGCGGCCTGCACGACCGCGCCATGGGCACCGTCCTGGTCCGGATGTAGCGAGGACCGGACCTGCCGGACCACCCGCAGGAGCCCCGGCACTTGCACGACAAAGGGAGGGCTTCCGGCCGCAATGGCTGGAAGCCCTCCCTCTGTGTTGTCAGCGCCTGCCTAGCGGCCGCGCGTTGCCCGCCGGTCCGGCCGCGCCTTGTACGGATCGATGCCCTTCGGGATCGGCAGCTTGTTGCTGCCGAGGGCGGTCACCCGCTTGTTGACGGCGTGGACTTCCTGCTTGGTCAGCGACTTCGGAAGCTTCTGGACGGTGCGTGCCACCCTGCTCAGCTCCACCTGCCCCTCGCCATGGCCGGTCTCCACGACATGGACGGCCACGTTGGGGAGAATGCGGGTGAGCCGGCGCCGCTCCGCGTCGACCAGCTGCTTCACCCGGTGCGACGGGCCTTCGGTGACCAGTACGACGCCGGGCCGGCCGATGGCGCGGAAGACGGCGTCCTGGGTGCGCGGATTGACCGCGACCGGCTGCTCCTGCAGGATCCAGCCGCGGCGCAGCGTGCTCAATGCGGCGCCGGAGGCGCCGGGCTGCCCGTCAATCTGGGCGAAAGCGGCCCGCTCAGCGCGCCGCGACAGGATGAAGGTCGCAGCCAGCAGGCCAAGCGGAATGGAGATGATCAGCAGCGTGATCCAGTTGTTGATCAGGAACCCGATGACCAGGCCCACGGCGACGACGCCAAGGAAAGCCAGCAGCATGAGCCACACAACGTTGGGATCGTTGCGGCGGGTCATGTTGAAGACCTCAACGATTTGCTTCATGCGGCCGGGCTGCTTGGCTGGCTTGTCAGCCTTTGGGCGGCGCGAAAACAGACGCCTCTTCTTGTTGGGCTGATCGGATTGAGTGCTATTGGCCATAATGCTTCAATTCTACGGGATGGCGCAGGAGCTGGCGGCCCGGCACCGCGGTGGAGCGGCAGGGTTTACCTGCTGCAGGCGACGGATCCGGCCGGCGCCCGCAGCAGGTATTTAGGAACCAGCGGAAACCAGCGTGGCGGCTTCCTGCAGCGTGGTTCCTGAATCGGCGATGTGCGCCAGTTCCGCGGGCAGTTCCAGTCCCTTCTTCCGCATGGCCGTGGCCCAGAGGCGGCCCGCACGGTAGGAGGAGCGGACCAGCGGCCCGCTCATCACGCCCAGGAAACCGATCTCTTCAGCCTCGTCACGCAGTTCGACGAATTCCTGCGGCTTCACCCAGCGCTCCACCGGGTGGTGCCGTTCGGTGGGGCGCAGGTACTGGGTGATCGTGATGAGGTCGCATCCGGCAGCGTGCAGGTCCCGCAGCGCCTCGGAGATTTCCTCGCGAGTTTCGCCCATACCCAGGATCAGGTTCGACTTGGTGACCATGCCCTGCTCGCGGCCGTAGGTGATCACGTCAAGGGACCGCTGGTAGCGGAACCCGGGCCGGATCTGCTTGAAGATGCGGGGAACCGTCTCCACATTGTGCGCGAAGACCTCGGGATTGGCATCGACGATCTGCTGCAGCAGTTCCGGCTTGCCGGAGAAATCCGGGATCAGGATTTCGACGCCGGTGCCGGGGTTCATCGTCTTGATCGCCCGGATGGTCTCGGCATAGAGCCAGGCGCCTTCGTCGTCCAGGTCGTCGCGGGCGACGCCGGTCACCGTGGCATACCGCAGGCCCATCTGCTGGACCGACGTTGCCACCTTGCGCGGCTCCATCACGTCGAGGCGCTGCGGCTTGCCGGTGTCAATCTGGCAGAAATCACAGCGCCGGGTGCACTGGTCACCGCCGATCAGGAAGGTGGCCTCCCGGTCCTCCCAGCATTCGAAAATGTTAGGACAGCCGGCTTCTTCGCAGACTGTGTGCAGGCCCTCCTTGCGGACCAGCTTCTTCATGTCCGTGTACTCCGGACCGATGTTGACCTTGGCCTTGATCCATGATGGCTTCCGTTCAACAGGCGTTTCGGCATTGCGCGCCTCGATGCGCAGCAGCCGTCTTCCTTCGGGGGCGAGGGTCACAGCAGGGCTCCTTCCGGCTGGTTGGTGGTGGATTCCGGGCCGGTCGCAGTGCTGCGGTCCAGCACCAGGGATGACGTGAACCGGCGGAATTCCTCTTCCACTTTGTCAATGACGTCCGCGGGGCTGATGTCCCTGCCGGTTTCCTCCTTGAGGCTGGTGACGCCGGCGTCGCTGATGCCGCAGGGGATGATCTGGCCGAAGGGGCGCAGGTCATTGTTGCAGTTCAGCGCGAAGCCGTGCATCGTCACCCGGCGGTTCACTCGGATGCCGATCGCCCCAATCTTGCGGGCCGGTCCTCTGCTGTCCGCAGGCAGCCAGACACCCGAACGGCCCTCAATGCGTTCGCCGTCGACGCCGAACTCCTTGAGGACGTTGATGAGGATTTCCTCAAGGATATTGACGTAGTCAGCTACGCGGGTCGGTTCCGGCAGCGCCACGATCGGGTACGCAATGAGCTGGCCGGGTCCGTGCCAGGTCAGCTTGCCGCCGCGGTCGACGGCGATGACGGGAGTCCCGTCGTAGGGCCGTTCATGGTCTTCGGTCCGCTTTCCTGCCGTGTAGACGGCGGCGTGTTCGAGCAGGAGGACGGTGCTGGGGGCGGCTCCGGCGACGACGTCGGCGTGCAGCTGCCGCTGCAGCTCCCAGGCCTCTTCATAGTCGACATAATCCGGGGCCAGCCCCATACGGGTGAACTCAAGAGTCATGCCTACCAGCCTAGACCCGCCGGGTAAATTTCCCCGTCCCGCATTACGCGGGTCGGGTCACATGCCCTGTGGAAAACTCCAGCGGCAGGATCCGGATTGGCCCAGACTGAGGGTATGGACGATTTCGAGGGCGGATCCGAACCGGCCGCCGGTGACGGGGCGGAACGCCTGCCGCTGGTGCCGGGATTCACTGTGGTGCGGCTGCTGGGCAGAGGAGGCTCGGCGGCCGTCTGGCTGGTCGCGGACAACATCACGGCGGAGGAGTTCGCGCTGAAGGTCCTGGCTGCGGACGCGGCCGTGTGCCATGAACTGCAGCGCGAGATCGCATTCCTCGGCCGCTACCGCCATGACCATCTGATCCGCGTCCATAGGATGCTGGAAACCGACCAGGGGCCGGGGCTCCTGATGGACGTTGCCCCCGGCGATTCCCTGGCCCGGCTGATCTCAGCCCGCGGGCCGCTCCGGTGGGGGAGGTGATCACGGTCCTGATGCCGATCGCCCAGGCACTGGAGTACCTGCACAGCCAGGGCGTCACGCACGCAGACGTGGCGCCCGGGAATGTTCTCTTCACCGCCCAGGGCAAGCCGCTGCTGTCAGACCTGGACATGGGGCGGATTGTCGGCGAAGTCCGCGGCAGCCGCCAGGGGACTCCGGGGTTCATCGATCCGGCGGGGGACCCGTCTGCTGGGACGGATGCCGGCAGGCAGCATCCGGAGGCCGACGTGTTCGCCTTGGGAGCCCTCGGCTGGTTTGCACTGACCGGGCGGGTTCCCGCCGCTACGCAGCAGCGGCCTCCGCTCTCCGTGCTGGTTCCGGAGGTGCCTGGGGAACTGATGACCCTGATCGAGTCGGCACTGCAGGAGGACCGGTCCGCCCGCCCCAGCGCCGCCGAATTCGCCTACTCGGTGTTCCGGACCGGCCAGGCGGCCCCGCTGGACCTGGTCGCGCCGGTCCATCCGGCTGTCCTGCCGGAACTGGTCACCAGGCGGGAAGTCCTGGAGCAGAAGCGGTCCCGGTTGCCGTTGAAGCGCGGACTGTTACAGCGCGGGCCGCTGAAACAGGGGCGGCCGGGCCTCAGGGCGAAGGAGGCGGCGGCAGGAAGCCGGGGTTCGCACCGGGATCGCGGGCGCGGCGGCAACGGGACGGGGACCGCAGTCGCCAGGAGGGTGCTCGCCCGCAACGGGGCGGTGGCAGTCTCCGCGGCGGCCCTGGTTGCAGTCCTGGCGGTAGCGCTGGCGCCGCGCGTGGTCCAGTCCGTGACCGCGCAGGAACCGGCCGCGACGGCGACGGCCGTACGCTCCCACTCCGCCGCAGATGGCGGCACCGGCAGCAGCACGGACGCCGGCACGGATAACGGGCCGGACGCTGGCACAGACCGAGCGCCAGCGGACGAACTGCCTCCGGAGATGACGGCAGCACTGGCAGGAGCAGACGCGGCTGCCGCGGTGCAGGCCCTGGCCGCGGTCCGCCCAGGCGTTCAGGACCGGATCCTTCGGCCTGCTCGAACAGGTCAATACCGCCGGTTCCGAGGCCATGCAGGCGGACCGCGGCATCGCCCGGCAGCTGGAAGAGTCCGGACATGTCCTGGCCGGGCTCCGGATGTCGGTGGCGGATGTCCACCCCGGACCGAAAGGCGAAGACGGCCGGATTCCGGTGGCGGCCGTGGCCACGACGTCGGGATTCACGGAGGTGGATGCGGCAGGCAACCCGGCCCGGACCAAGGTGGACAGCACGGTGCAGCACCTGGAATTCGTCCTCCAGCAGGTGAATGGAAGCTGGCGCATCTCCGAGGTCCGGCAGCAGCCTGCCCCCTAGCAGGCACCTGGCTTTGTCAACCTAGGCAATCTGGGACTTGACCCACTGGCTGAGGCTCTCCACCGTTGGCTGTTCGAAGGTGAAGCCGGCCGCCGCCAGGACGCGCGGCTGCATCCGGGCGCTGGCCAGGAGCAGTTCCTTGGCCAGTTCCCCGAGTCCGGCGGTCAGGATGGCCTCCGGCACCCGGAGCCGGGCCGGCTTGCCAAGGACAGTGGCAAGGGCGGCGATCAGTTCGGAGACCTGGGCCGGTTCCGGAGCGCACAGGTTCACGGCCCCGGAAATTCCGGAGCTGAGCAGGAACTCGATGGCGCGCGCTTCGTCATTGAGCGAGATCCAGGGCCACCATTGATTTCCCGTACCCAGCGTCCCGCCGGCGCCGAGCCGGAGCGGCACCAACAGTCTGGCCAGCGCGCCGCCGTAGGGCGACATCACGACGCCGGTCCGGGTGATAACCGTTCTGGTTTGCGCGGGTGCTTCGGCGGCAGCCGCCTCCCACTTGCGGCAGATATCCGCCAGCAGGTTGCGCCCCGAGTCCGAATTCTCAGAGAGTGTTTCCTCACGGCGGTCCCCGTAGTAGCCCGAGGCCGATTGGCTGACAAAGACGGCCGGCGGTGCGGGGAGGGCGACCATAGCTGCGGTGAGCGTGCGGGTAGCGTTGATGCGGCTCGAATAGAGCTGCTCGACGTAGCTGCGCGTCCACGGACGGTTGCCGATTCCTGCGCCGGAAAGGTTGATGACGGCGTCGAAATTCTCCAGCGACCGGGGGTCCAGCTGCCCGCGGTTCGGATCCCACTGGACTTCCTGTCCATTCCGCGGACTGCGTCGGACCAGACGCGTAACGTCGTGCCCGGATGCCCGCAGCCGGCGGATCAGTTCCTTGCCGATCATTCCAGAGGCCCCACCGATCATGATTCTCATGGGACCATCCCACCATTTGGGACGGGGACACGGAAGGCCCCCTCCATGGCGGAGGGGGCCTTCCAGTCAGTCAGGGGTTAGTGTTCCAGGGTGGCGTCCAGGGTGATGCTCTTGACGCCGGCCAGCGCCTGGGACACCGGGCAGCCGGTCTTGGCTCCGTCGGCGATGCGCTGGAAGTCCTCCTGGCCGAGGCCGGGAACGGAGGCCTTCAGCGTCAGGCGGATGGCGGTGATGCCCTCGCCCGGCTGGAAGTCGACATCGGCCTTGGTCTCGACGCGTTCGGCCGTCTTGCCTTCCTGGCTCAGCGCGTGGCTGAATGCCATGGAGAAGCAGGCAGAGTGCGCGGCCGCGATGAGCTCCTCGGGGCTCGTCATGCCTCCGGCTTCCTCGGAACGCGCCTTCCAGGTGACGTCGTAGGTTCCCAGTCCGGAAGTGTCGAGCGTGGTCTGCCCGCTGCCGCTGGCGAGGTCTCCGCTCCATTCGGTGTGGGCTGAACGTGTTGTAGCCATATGCACTCCTCAAACGTTGGTCATCGAACGCCGGGACCGGACTCGGGCCGGGCCCGTCGTCTTCATCCTAGGCGCAAGTGCGCTGGCTCACGCAACCGAAGCCGACGGCGGCCGCCCGGCCAGGTGCCGCCGCTTCGGTACGTTTGGTGTCAGTTCCAGAGCGTGGCGATGGCGACGTTCAGCAGGGCCAGGCCGCCGACGGCGTGTGCCATTCCCGGGGCGATGGGCTGGTCCGCCTTGTACTTGCGCATGCCGATGAAAGCCAGCACGCCGACGGCCAGGGCGATCACCAGTTTGATGATCAGCTTCGGGTAGTTAGCGTCGAGGTCCATCGCAGGGATCAGGCCCATCATGATGATGCCGGTGACAAGCTGCGTGGCGGCGCCGTCGAACTGGCGCGGGTGCACCGTCGGCTTCTTCATGTTGCCGATCCAGATGCCGACAATCATTGCCGCGCCGACGATGTGCAGGAAGACCATGATGTTGTAGAGGATGTCCATAGTGCCAGTCTAGTCAGCGCAGACGGTACAAACAGGGCGATAACGCCGCGGCGGGGCAGATATTTCTACAAGATGTAGTAGGGTGCCGGGTCCGGCTGGGCGTGCTCGGTATAAGGGCAGGGAAATGCATCAGGCGGGTGCCGGCTCCGAAGAGCGGCACCCGCCTGATGTCCTTGGACCATGGTCCTAGGTCTGGGCACTGCCCTAAAGGGCTAGAGGCCGAGGTCCGCCTCGAACGCGCCGCCCTCAAGGCGTGCCTTCAGGGTCTGCAGGAAGCGGCCCGCGTCCGCACCGTCGACCAAGCGGTGGTCGTAGGTCAGAGACAGGTAGACCATGGAACGGATGGCGACCGAGTCGTCACCGTTCGCATCCGTGACGACCACCGGGCGCTTGACGATGCTGCCGACGCCCAGGATGCCGACCTGCGGCTGGTTGATGATCGGGGTGTCGAACAGGGCGCCGAAGCTGCCGATGTTGGTGATGCTGAACGTGCCGCCGGAGAGCTCATCCGGACCGATCTTGTTGGTCCGGGTGCGCTCGGCTACATCCGCGATGCGGCGGGCCAGGCCGGCAACATTCAGGTCACCGGCATCCGCAATCACCGGAACCAGCAGGCCGCGCTCGGTATCGACCGCGATGGCCAGGTGCTCGGCGTCGTGGTAGGTGATCTGCTGGGTTTCCTCGTCGTAGGAGGCATTCAGCTTCGCGTGCTGCTTCAGCGCCTCGGCAACTGCCTTGGCGAAGAACGGCAGGAAGGTCAGCTTCACGCCGTTCTGGGCCTGGAAGGTGTTCTTGGCCCGGGCGCGCAGCTTGGCGATCTTGGTCACGTCCACTTCGGTGACCTGGGTCAGCTGGGTGGAAATGTCCAGGGATTCGCGCATGCGGCGGGCGATGACCTGGCGGATGCGCGGGGCCTTCTCCGTGGTGCCGCGCAGGCGCGACGGTTCTGCTGTCGGAGCCGGTGCGGCAGCCGCCGGTGCGGCTGCGGGGGCCCCAGCCGGAGCCTGCGCTGCTGCGGCCTTCTTGGCCTCGGCAGCAGCCAGCACGTCCTGCTTGCGGATGCGGCCGCCGACGCCGGTGCCCGTGATGGTGGACAGGTCGATGCCACTCTCGTTGGCCAGCTTGCGGACCAGCGGGGTGACGTAGGCGCCTTCCTCGCCGGCTGCAGGGGCAGCCGGTGCCTGCGGAGCCTGGGCCGGAGCTGCGGGCGCCGGAGCCTGTGCCGGAGCCGCAGGCTGGGCAGGTGCCTGCTGGGCGGGCACCGCTACCGGAGCTTCGCGGTCACCGGACGGGGCGGCGGCGACGGGCTCAGCGGCCGGGGCCGGAGCCTCGGCTGCCGGGGCCGCAGCAGCGGCACCGGAACCGATGACGGCCAGCACGCTGCCGACCTCGGCGGTTTCATCCTCGGACACCCGGATTTCCTGCAGCGTTCCGGCCACAGGAGACGGGATCTCGGTGTCGACTTTGTCGGTGGAGACTTCCAGGAGCGGTTCGTCGACCTCGACATTGTCGCCGACCTGCTTGAGCCAGCGGGTGACGGTGCCCTCGGTCACGCTCTCGCCCAGGGCCGGGAGGGTGACCTCGGTGCCAGCGCCGCCCTGCGGTGCAGGCTGTGCGGCCGGGGCTTCCTGCACGGGTGCTTCCTGCACGGGTGCTTCCTGGGCCGGGGCCGCTGCGGGAGCCGCCTGGGCGGGTGCTTCCTGTGCGGGGGCCGCTCCGTTGCCGGAGCCGATGCGGACCAGCGGTGCGCCTACTTCGGCGGTCTCGTCTTCGGCGACGAGAATTTCCTCGATGACGCCGGCGATCGGAGACGGAATTTCCGTGTCCACCTTGTCGGTGGAGACTTCGAGCAGGGGCTCGTCTACTTCCACCCTGTCGCCGACCTGCTTGAGCCAGCGGGTGACGGTGCCTTCGGTGACACTCTCGCCAAGTGCCGGTAAGTTAACGGATTCCGACATGATGTCCCCGTTTCTCCTTCAAAAGTATCTTGCTGATGGTCGAGTGAATGGGCCGGGTATGTCCGTCCGGACGGACGGACATACCCGGACTTGGCGTTGATCAGCCGTGCAGCGGGCGGCCGGCGAGGGCCATTGCGGCCTCCCCGAGGGCCTCGTTCTGGGTCGGGTGCCCGTGGAGCAGCGGAGCAATGTCCTCCGGGTGCGCTTCCCAGTTGACGATCAGCTGGGCTTCGCCGATCTGCTCGCCGATGCGGCCGCCGATCATGTGCATGCCGACGATGGGGCCGTCCTTCTGGCGGACCATCTTGATGGTGCCGCCGGTGCCCAGGATGGCGCTCTTGCCGTTGCCGGCGAGGTTGAACTCCGCCGTCTCGACGTTCTCCTTGCCGAACTTTTCCTCGGCCTGCGGCTGGTTGAGGCCCACGGAGGCGATTTCCGGCTCGCAGTAGGTCACCTTCGGGATGTTGATGTCATCGATGACGACCGGCTTCAGGCCGGCAATTTCCTCGGCGACGAAGATGCCCTGCTGGAAGCCGCGGTGGGCCAGCTGGACACCCGGAACAATGTCGCCGACAGCGTAAATGTTGCCGACGCCGGTGTGCAGGCGCTCGTTGGTGATGACGAAGCCGCGGTCCATGGTCAGGCCGGCGTCCTCGTAGCCCAAATTGGCGGTGGCGGGGCCGCGGCCAACAGCGACAAGCAGCAGTTCGGCCTCAAAGGTCTTGCCGTTGGCCAGCGTGACAACCACGCCGTCGGCCTTCTGCTCGACCTTCTCGAAGAAGACACCGGTGCTGAACTTGATGCCGCGCTTCTTGAACGCGCGCTCCAGCTGCTTGATGATGGCCGGATCCTCGTTCGGGACCAGGGATGGCAGGCCCTCGACGATGGTCACGTCGACGCCGAAGGAGTTCCAGACGGAGGCGAACTCCACCCCGATGACGCCGCCGCCGAGGACCACGGCGCTCTTGGGCACGTAGTCCAGGGTCAGGGCCTGGTCCGAGGTAATGACCCGGCCGCCGATCTCCAGCCCGGGCAGGGTCCGGGAGTAGGAACCGGTGGCCAGGACGATGTTCTTGCCCTTGTAACGGGTTCCGCCGACCTCGATGGTGTCCTGGGAAACGAGCTTGCCTTCGCCCTCGATAACGGTGATGCCCTTGGCCTTGATCAGGCCCTGCAGGCCCTTGTACTTGCCGGCGATGATGCCGTCCTTGTAGGCATTGACAGCGCTCATGTCGATGGAGTCGAGGCTGACGTTGATGCCGTACTTGGCCGAGGAGCGTGCGTGGTCGGCCAGTTCCGCCGAGTGCAGCAGGGCCTTGGTGGGGATGCAGCCGTTGTGCAGGCAGGTGCCGCCCAGCTTGCCCTTCTCGATCAGACCGACCGTGAAGCCGAGCTGCACGGCGCGCAGTGCAGCGGCGTAGCCACCGCTGCCTCCACCGAGTACCAGGATGTCGAATTCTTGCGAAGCTGCCGTTTCGGCCACTAGACGCTCCTTCGCGTTATTGAGGACGTGTTTCTTGCACGTCTGGGTGTCGATTTGTAAGTCAATCGGCTGGATTGGTTACTTCGGGTTTCACCTTATCCTCCGGAGGACTCAATCCTCCACTTGGCGCGGGTGTTTCCGGGGCAGTAGTGCGCAGAGTCACCGGCCCCTTCAAGGCACCGGCCGATGCCGGTCACGCGGCCCGGGCCGCCACGTCCTCGGCGTAGGCCACCAGTGTGCGGACCGCGACACCGGTGCCGTCCTTGGGCGTGTAGCCGTAAGGATCTCCCTCATTGAACGCGGGACCGGCGATGTCCAGGTGTGCCCACGGGATCTTCCCGCCGTCGGCCTCGCCCACGAATTCACGCAGGAAAAGTGCCGCCGTCATCATGCCGCCGTACTTTTCGCCCATGTTGGCGATGTCGGCAACGCGGGAGTCCAGGCTCGGGCGCAGCTCCTCCGGCAGCGGCATGGGCCAGAACAGTTCCCCGGCCCGGTCCGCTGCCGCCTTGATGGCGTCGCGCACGCCATCGTCGCCCATGACCGCGGAGACCCGGTTGCCCAGGGCCACCATCTGCGCTCCGGTCAGCGTGGCGACGTCGATCAGCGCATCAGGCTTCTCCTCGCTCGCTGCGGCGAGACCGTCGGCCATGACCAAGCGGCCTTCCGCATCGGTATTGAGGACTTCGACGGTCCGTCCGCCGTAGGTTGTCATGATGTCGGAGGGGCGCTGGGCCGTGCCGGACGGCATGTTCTCCGCCAGGCACAGCCAAGCCGTCACAGTCAGCGGCAGGCCCAGTTCGGCGATCGCCAGCGTGGCATTAAGCACGACGGCGGCGCCGGCCATGTCGCACTTCATGGTCATCATGCCGGTGGCCGGCTTGAGGGACAGTCCGCCGGAATCGAACGTAATGCCCTTTCCGACGAACGCGAGCTTGACCTTGGCCCGGGCGGGGGAGTACTCGATCTTGACCAGGCGCGGCGGGCGTACCGAGCCCTTTCCGACCCCGGTCAGGCCGCCGTAGCCGTCCTTCTCCAGCTTCTTCTCGTCCAGCACAGTGACCTTGACGGGCAGGGACCGGGCCAGCTCCTTGGCAGCCTGGGCAAACGTTTCGGGGTAGAGGTGGCTCGGCGGCTGGTTGACCAGCGAGCGGGTGGCATTGACACTGCGCCCCAAAACGGCCGCCCGGGCCAGGGCTGCCTGCAGCTGCTTGTCGTGGGCCGCGGGCGTCAGGATGGTGACGTGTCCGACGTCGTTCTTCACTTTGCCGGCCGTGGCGCTGCGGTGCGCGGTGAAGGAATAGGATCCCAGGGCGGCTCCTTCGGCGACGGCGGCTGCCGCGGCCACCGTCGGCGCCGGAAGGGCCAGCAGGACCGAACCGACGCCGGCCAGCTGGCGGACGGCGGAGCCGGCGGCACGGCGCAGCGCTTCTTCGCCCAGCGGCGATGTGCCCAGGGAGGATGCACCCCGTGCGGATGTGCCCGGCCCGGCGTGAGGCGGAACGGAGCCGTCCGGCAGGCGTCCGACGCCGGCCAGCACCAGGATGTCCGCGCCGGTTTCGGGCAGCCCGGGTAACCGGCGGACCTCGTCGGCGGCACCCGTCACGCCGAGGATCGGCAGGGACTCGCGCAGGGCCTGCGCGGACTTTTCGGCCAGGGGATTTTCCAGCAGGACAGGGCCATCGGAAGTCTGGCCCACGCCGATCACTACGGCGTCGCACGCGGCCTTCTTCACGTCCTTGGCGATCGCGGTCAGATTGAGTTCCGGAGTGTTGTTCACGAAGCTGTTCCTCATTCCTCTGGGCTGGCGCGCGCGGGCCGGCGCTCGGGCGCGTTGTACTGATCGTAGTCTTGATCGTGGTCGGGCCCCAGCCGTCGGCGGCTGCCTAAGTGGCGCCGGTGGCGCTGATTCCCTATTTTCGAAAGGTGTGCGGAATGGAACCCGGCGGCCGCGTCGTTACACCCTTGGGACCAACGGCAGCTACAGTCGGCAGGAGCCGGGATGAAGGAGGAAGGAATGCTGGATCCACTGACTCTCTTCAGTACCAACGCGGAACTCATCGATTCGGCGGAACTGAAGGGCCTCGATTTGCTGGCGGCTTTCACCGGCTTTACCGAAGCCGGGCAGGTGGTCTCCCAGATCAGGACCGAACTGCTTGACAGCCTGGAGCATGAACTGGTCGCCGCATTCGACGCCGACCAGCTGATCGACTACAGGTCGCGCCGTCCGCGGATTTCGTTCGTCGAGGACCATCTGGAGGAATACGAGCCGCCCCGGCTGGAGCTTTACCGCCTTCGGGATGGCCTGGGCCGTCCGTTCCTCTTCCTGACCGGCTTCGAGCCGGACCTGCAATGGGAACGCTTCGCTGCCGCGGTGCGGTTCCTGGTGGAACAGCTGGAAGTCCGCCTGGTCACCTGGATCTATTCGGTGCCCATGCCGGTGCCGCACACCCGGCCCATCAGCGTTACTGCGCACGGCAACCGCCCCGACCTCATCGACGGCATCACGGCCTGGAAACCGACGGCGGACCTGCAGGCGTCGGTCGGCCACCTGCTGGAACTGCGGCTGGCCGAGTGGGGACACGACGTCGTTGGTTACGTAGTCCACGTACCCCACTATCTGGCGGAGGCCGAGTACCCGGTGGCCGCCGTCGCCGGGATGGAGTACCTGGGGGCCGCGACGTCGCTGATGCTTCCCACCGACCGGCTGCGTGAGCTGGGCCGCGATGTTGAGCGGCAGATTGCCGAGCAGGTCAATGGTTCCGCCGAGGTGCAGGGTGTGGTCAGCAGCCTGGAACGGCGCTACGACGAGCACGCCGGTTCCACCGTCCGCCGTTCGCTGCTGGTCAAGGAGAACGACGAGCTGCCGGATGCGGATGAACTCGGCGCGGCCATCGAAGCGTACCTGGCCGACCGGCACGACGACGGTCCCGGGTGGCCGATTCCGGGGGACCACGGCGACGAGCCATGGATCGAGGATTAGCCGCCGCGATTTGCGGGCGAACATAATAGGGGGCATGAACAGTCAACGAGCCTGGTGGGTCTGGGGCGTTGGCGTCTTTGCCTATATTGCAGCGGTTACCCAGCGAACGTCGTTCGGGGTGGCCGGAATCGACGCTACCGAACGATTCGGGACCACCGCCGCCACCCTATCCATCTTCTCGGTCGTGCAGCTGTTGGTCTATGCCGGCCTGCAGGTGCCCGTGGGAGTGCTCGTCGACAAGTTCGGGGCACGGGTCATGCTTGCCGCCGGCGCGTCGCTGATGCTGGCCGGGCAGTTGCAGCTGGCACTCGCCTCGTCGGTGCCGGAAGGAATCCTGGGCCGTGTCCTGGTCGGCGCAGGAGACGCGACAACATTCATCTCCGTGCTGCGCCTGGTGCCTGCATGGTTCGAGGGCCGGCGGATCCCCATGCTGATCCAGTGGACCGGCATGCTGGGCCAGCTCGGGCAGATCATCAGCGTCGTGCCGTTCGCAGCCATCCTGAACAACGTCGGCTGGAGCCCGGCATTCGTGTCCGTCGCGGCGCTGTCCGTGCTGTCCCTGGTACTGACCCTTGCGGTGGTCCGGAGCTATCCGCCGCATTCGACGGACCGGCCGGAGCCCTCCACCTGGCGTCAGACCGGCGTGTCGGTGGTCCGCGTCTGGCAACAGCCCGGCACGCGGCTGGGGCTCTGGTCGCATTTCACCACCCAGTTCGCAGGCAATGTCTTTATTTTCACTTGGGGCTATCCATTCCTTATTTCGGCGCAGGGGCTCGACCCGACGACGGCTGCTGCGCTCATGTCCATTTTCGTGGTGGTCGCGATAGTGTGCGGGCCCATGTTCGGCTACTGGGCGGCCCGGCATCCGCTGCGCCGGTCGAGCGCAGTGATCGCAGTGGGCTGCGCCACCGCGGCGGCATGGGCCGCTGTTCTGCTGTATCCCGGGCGTGCACCGCTGTGGCTTCTCATTGTCCTGGTCGGCGTGCTGGCCATCGGCGCGCCCGGGTCCATGCTCGGTTTCGACATTGCCCGGACCTTTAACCCGGCACATCGGATCGGGACGGCAACCGGAATCGTCAATGTAGGCGGGTTCTTCGCGGCACTGAGCACCATGTTCCTGGTCGGCGTGATCCTCGATCTGCTCTTCGCCGCCGGATATTCGGGCGGCGACCTCTATGCGCTGGATTCCTTCCGGATCGCGCTCTGCGTCCATTTCGTGGTGATTGCCATCGGAATCACCGGCATCCTGGTCACGCGGCGGAAGGTCCGTACCCGGATGGCGGCCGAGGGAGTGCGGGTGCCGACGGTGAAGGAAGTCCTGGTTAGGGAGCGCAGCCGGCGGCGGGAGCGCCGCGGCACTTAACCAGCTCCGGCGCTTAACCGGCTCCTGGGGCGGCTTGCTCGGCGTCGACTGTTACTGCCTCGACTGCTCCTGCACAACCGGTGGCGGCAGGCCGGCTGTGCACATAGTCCCGTCTGGCCGTTCCGGCGGATTCGCCGGGTCAACAGACTGCTGGCATGACAACCGACTCCACCCCCATCAAAGTCACCTCCCCTTCGGACATCCTGGGTTATATTCCCCACTGCCTGGGCTTCCAGCCCCGCGAGAGCCTGGTGTTCATTGCCCTGTCCGGCACCCGGGTCGGCGCGACCCTTCGCCTGGACCTGCCGCAGGCCAGCGAGCCGCTTGATCTGCTGGGCTATGCCTCGCAGGTCCGCGGCTTCCTGGAGGCAGATCGGACCGCGGACGCCACGTTGCTGGCCATGTACACGCAGGAGCCCTGGCTGGAGCGTGCCAGCCCTCCGCACGCAGACCTTGTGTGCCTTCTGGGCCTGGAGCTCGCGGACGCCGGAATGCCGCTGCGCGAGGCCTGGCACATCTCGGAAACGCACTGGCGGGACTATTTCTGCACCGATTCCGGCTGCTGCCCGTGGCCGGGACGCCCGGTTGAGACCATCAAATCCAGCCTGCTCAGCACCGAAATGGTCTACCAAGGCAGCAGTTTCGCACCCTCCAGTGAAGCTGCAGTGGCCCAAGGCGATCCGCCGTGCTGGCCCCGGGCTGCCCAGGTGCTGGAGGCTGCAGCGGATGTAGCGGACCGGCTGGGGAATTGCTGGCTCGAGGCGGTGCAGTTCGCCCAGACTCTGGCGGTCTGGGACCGCTGCATCGATCTGGCCAGGGACGGGGCCACCGACGGCGGACTGCGCCGGGATCCGAAGACGGCGGGATTCCTGCTTGCCAGTCTGGAGTGCCGGAGCGTTGAGCGCCTCCGCGGGCCTGTCCATCGCTGTGGCCGGTGCCGCAGGCTGCGGACTGCTGTCCGAATCTGCCAGCGTCCTCCGGCTGCCCAGCGGCTGGGAGCCGGTCGACCTGATGGAGATTCTGGCTGACGCAGATCTCAAGGAATCAGCGGAGTGTTTCGGGGCAGTCCTGGTGGGACGATCCACTGAACGCCCGGACTGGGGCCGCATCGATGCGGCCCATGCCTTGTTCCGCGAGCTGGCGGCCGTGGCGGAGGGGGATGCCAAGGCCGCGCTGCTGACCATGCTGGCCTGGATCGAATGGGCGCGGGCCCGCGGTTCGCTCGCCCAGCAGTACCTCGACCGGTGCCTGGCGGACTGTCCCGATTACAATCTGGCGCGGCTGCTGCGCGAGCTGCTTGCCGTTGGTGCACTGCCGTCCTGGAGCACCGTCAGGGAAAGCGCTTGGAAGGGGTCGTACCGCATGGCCGGCGGAGGAGACGCCGCCGGAGATACCGCCTGAGGAGACGCCGCCGGGCTCGTGTTCACTCCGGCAGTCGCCCGCAGGTGCGCCGGGCCCGCCAAAATCATGAGACAATGGGAACCGAGACCCGGTCGGGTTCGTGTATCAAGTGTCGCTGGGAGTCCCCTGAGGGAACAACGGCGCGGTAGTTGAGGTTCTGCTTAAGTGGACCCTGAACTGCCGGATTTGCTTGATTTCAATCACGGACTTGACAGGGTCATAGTGGTGTTACCCGCAGGTGATGCCACAAGACGCCGTATGAAAGGTTCTCTGTGTCACCGGCCAATGAAACCCCTGAGGTAGACAACACCACTGCGCGCCGTGCCTCCGGTGCGGACAAGAGCACTGCCGCAGGCGCCAAGGGCGCCACCAAGACCGGTGCGAGGTCGGCCGGCACCCGCACCAAGTCTGCTGCGAAGACGACCGACGCCGCGGCGGCTTCCAAGCCCCGTGGCCGCAAGCCCGCCGCTGCCAAGACTGCCGGCAAAGCGGCAGGTGCCAAGGACTCCGCTGCCACCGTCAACGAGACGGCAGACGATGAGGCACTGGACATGGATGCCCCTGCCGAAGAGGCGCCCGACGAAGAGCAGCTGAAGAAGGAAAGCGAAGAGGAAACAACCACCAGCACCGGCTTCGTCTACTCGGATGCCGATGATGAAGACGCTCCGGCCCAGCAGGTCGTGTCCGCCGGCGCGACGGCGGATCCGGTCAAGGATTACCTGAAGCAGATCGGCAAGGTGGCGCTGCTGAATGCGGAGCAGGAAGTCGATCTGGCCCTGCGCATCGAAGCAGGCCTGTTCGCCGAGGAAAAGCTTGCCAAGGAGAAGGACCTGGATCCGAAGCTCGTCCGCGAGCTGCAGTGGGTCGTCCACGACGGCAAGCGGGCCAAGAACCACCTGCTGGAGGCCAACCTCCGCCTGGTCGTCTCCCTGGCCAAGCGGTACACCGGCCGCGGCATGCTGTTCCTGGACCTGATCCAGGAAGGTAACCTGGGCCTGATCCGCGCGGTCGAGAAGTTCGACTACACCAAGGGCTTCAAGTTCTCGACGTACGCCACGTGGTGGATCCGGCAGGCGATTACGCGTGCCATGGCGGACCAGGCGCGGACCATCCGTATCCCCGTCCACATGGTCGAAGTGATCAACAAGCTGGCCCGTGTGCAGCGGCAGATGCTGCAGGACCTTGGCCGTGAACCAACTCCTGAGGAACTGGCCAAGGAACTGGACATGACGCCGGAAAAGGTCGTCGAGGTCCAGAAGTACGGCCGCGAACCGATTTCCCTGCATACCCCGCTGGGCGAAGACGGGGATTCGGAGTTCGGCGATCTAATCGAGGACTCCGAGGCCGTTGTTCCCGCGGACGCCGTCAGCTTCACGCTGCTCCAGGAGCAGCTCCACTCGGTGCTGGACACGCTTTCCGAGCGTGAGGCGGGCGTTGTCGCCATGCGCTTCGGTCTCACCGATGGGCAGCCGAAGACGCTGGATGAAATCGGCAAGGTGTACGGCGTGACGCGGGAGCGGATCCGGCAGATCGAGTCCAAGACCATGTCGAAGCTGCGCCACCCGTCCCGTTCCCAGGTGCTGCGCGACTACCTGGACTAAAGGACCGCGGAGCCGGCCTTTCAGGGGCCGGCTCCAGCAGGCGCCTCAAGGCCCAGGTCCAGCGCGCCGGTGCCGATGTGAACGGCCGGATTAAATGGCTGTGGGCCCCTCCGCAAGGAGGGGCCCACAGCCATTTAATAGTCCGGTGTTGCTCCCCTGGCGGTGCCACGGGAGCGAGCCATAAAGCCTAGTTCTTGGCGCCCGCGGAATCCTTCTCATGCAGGCGGTTCGTTTCGTCCCGCCATTCCGCGGCAAGGGGCCGCAGCTGGTCCTCGTGCTTGCGGGCATGGTGTCCGCAGAAGAGCAGCTCCCCTCCGGAGGACTCCAGTACAACGCGGACGTAGGCCTGTGCCCCGCAGCGGTCGCAACGGTCTGCCGCAGTCAGGGTCCGGTCTGCTACTGCTGTTGTCATGATGGCCTCCTTAGATGATGCGTTGTATCTATACAACCATCCTGACCTTGGAAATATTTGGAGGTTCGGCCTCCGTTCGCTCAGCGCGTACCCCTTTGTTGCCTGAACGCTCAAATATTGTCCGCCGGTGGCGCCTTCGCGGCCAAGCAGGCAGCCGGGATTAGGCTAGTAGAGTCGGGGATTTCCTGCCGACAACCAGCAAGTCGACCGCATTAGGAGTTTCGAAGCACGTGACGCCACCAAGTTCTGACTACACTGCCCGGCATCTTTCCGTACTGGAAGGGCTGGAAGCAGTTCGGAAGCGTCCGGGCATGTACATCGGCTCCACCGATTCGCGCGGACTCATGCACTGCCTTTGGGAGATCATCGACAACTCGGTGGATGAGGCGCTAACCGGCTTCGGGCAAAGCATCACGGTCATCCTGCACCGGGACGGATCCGTCGAAGTCCATGACGACGGCCGGGGCATCCCCATTGACGTCGAACCCAAGACGGGCCTGAGCGGGGTCGAAGTGGTATTCACCAAGCTGCATGCCGGCGGAAAGTTCGGCGGCGGGTCTTACACGGCATCCGGGGGTCTGCACGGTGTGGGCGCCAGCGTCGTCAATGCACTGTCCTCGCGCCTGGATGTGCAGGTGGACCGCGGCGGCAAGACGTACCAAATGTCCTTCCGCCGCGGTGAGCCGGGGCATTTCGCCGATTCCGGAAAATCGGCCACTCCCACGGCAAAGTTCGAACCGTTCGTGGCAAGCTCCTCGCTCGATGTGGTGGGGAAGGCAAAGCGCGGTGTCAGCGGGACCCGCATCCGGTACTGGGCGGACCGCCAGATCTTCACCCCGGACGCCAAGTTCTCCTACGAGGAACTGCAGGCCCGGGCAAGGCAGACATCGTTCCTGGTCCCTGGCCTGAGGTTCACCTTGCGCGACGAGCGCCGGCTGCCGGGGACGCCGGGCGAAAGCGGGCCTGTCGAGGAAGTCTTCCAGCACGACGGCGGAATTTCCGAGTTCGTTGATTTCCTGGCCGCAGACGGTGCCGTGACGGATGTCTGGAGGGTACACGGGTCGGGGAAGTTCAAGGAAACCGTTCCCGTGCTCGACGACAGCGGCCATAGCAGGATTGCCGAAGTGGAGCGCGACTGTGAAGTGGACATTGCGCTGCGCTGGGGCGTGGGCTACGACACCACCGTCCGCAGCTTCGTGAACATCATCGCCACCCCCAAGGGCGGCACCCACCAAAGCGGCTTCGAACAGGCGCTGCTGAAGACCTTCCGCAAAGTCGTCGAGGCCAATGCCCGCAAACTGAAGGCCGGCAATGACAAGCTGGAGAAGGACGACGTTTTTGCCGGCATGACGGCGGTGCTGACGGTCCGGTTGGCGGAGCCGCAGTTCGAAGGCCAGACCAAGGAGATCCTGGGCACATCGGCGGTGCGTGCCATCGTCGCCCGCGTGGTCGAAAAGGAGATCACGGCAAAGCTCAACTCCACCGCCCGCGCGGACAAACAGCAGAGTTCACAGCTGCTGGAGAAGGTTGTCGCGGAGATGAAGTCCCGTATTTCCGCGCGCATGCACAAGGAAACGCAGCGCCGCAAGACCGCCCTGGAAACGTCTTCGCTGCCGGCCAAGCTCCTGGACTGCCGCACCGACGACGTGACCCGCTCCGAACTGTTCATTGTCGAGGGCGACAGCGCACTGGGCACCGCGCGGCACGCAAGATCCTCGGATCATCAGGCCCTGCTGCCGATCCGCGGCAAGATCCTCAACGTCCAGAAGGCATCTGTGGGGGACATGCTCTCCAATGCCGAATGTGCTGCCCTGATCCAGGTAGTGGGCGCAGGTTCGGGCCGCAGCTTCCAGCTGGATGCCGCCCGCTACGGGAAGGTCATCCTGATGACGGATGCGGACGTGGACGGGGCCCACATCCGGACGCTGCTGCTGACACTGTTCTTCCGCTACATGCGGCCGCTGGTGGAGGCAGGCCGCGTTTTCGCGGCCGTGCCCCCGCTGCACCGCGTGGAGGTCGTCAATGCCGGCGCCAAAGCGAACGAGCTGGTCTACACGTATTCGGAGAATGAACTGCACCAGCTGCTGGGCCGGCTGGAACGGGAGGGCAGGAAGTACAAGGAGCCCATCCAGCGTTACAAGGGCCTGGGCGAAATGGACGCAGACCAGCTTGCCGAGACCACAATGGATCCGCGGCACCGGACGCTTCGGCGGGTCCGGGTGGAGGACGCCCAGGCGGCCGAGCGTGCCTTCGACCTGCTCATGGGCAGCGATGTTGCCCCGCGCAAGGAATTCATCATCGCCGGCGCAGCGGTGCTGGACCGGGACATGATCGACGCCTGAGCCCGGGCCGCTCGCCGGGAACTCAGCCGAACAACTGAGGTGCCACCAGCAGGCCGGTGGGGACGGCCAGCAGCAGGGCCGACGCCGCCAAAGCCGCGGCCTGGCCGCCGGCTCCCAGCGGCGGCTGCGGGCTGAGCAGGCGCTTCAGCCGGTGGGCGGTGATCTCTTGGCTGGCGTCGTGCACTTCGGCCAGCTGGCCGCGCAGGGCCGAGGCCTGACGGGCATCGGCGGGTCCGGCAGCATCGGCGGGCCCGCCGGCCGAGCCTGAGGCAACGATGGCAATGGCGCGGATGAGGACCTTCCCGTCCACCTGCTTGAGGGAGACGTCGTCGGCCAGCATCTCGATCAGCTCGATGACTGCCTGCTGGGCCAACTGCGACGTCGGCAGCCACGGGAGGGCAGCACGCCAGGCCGCGAAGGCCCACAGGAGCAGATGGTGCCGCTGGGTTAGATGGGCCCGCTCGTGCCGCATGACGGCGTCAAGTTCGGCCTCGTTGAGCAGGCTCAGCAGACCGTCGGAGAGGACAGTCACGGAACGGCCGCCGCCGGGCAGGCAATAGGCCACTGGCGCCGGATGGTTGATGACCAGTGTCGCGGGGGAGTCGGGGGCGGGCGAGCTGAGCAGGTTCAGCATGTCCCGGTGCCGCCGCCGCTGGGTCAGGATGCGGTACAGCGTCAGCAGCAGGGTGAAAACCAAATGAACGCTCAGCAGGCACGCTGCGCTGAGCGCGAAGACATGGAGCAGGCCCAGCGTTTCCGCCGGCCTGTTGTTGACCACCACCTCCCATAGACCGCCAAGGGCCACGATCAGGTTGTCACCCAGCGGCGCGATCCCCCAGACCAGCATGGCGCCGATCATTGACAGGCCGCCGGCGAGGGCGATTGCCTGCCACAGGATCATGGCGGTAAAAGGAGAGCGTGCCGGCCACTGGGCGCGTGAGAGCATCACCGGCGCCGGCCATGCCAGGACGACGGCCAGGCCTGCCAGCAGCCAGGAGGCCAGGATCATGAAAGGTCAGCCGGCGCCGAGGATCTTGCGCAGCGCCTCTGCTTCGCCTTCGGTGACCGTGCCGATAAAGCGGGCCAGCACTGCCTCGCGGTCCCGTGCGGAACCGAGTACCTCGTGCATCAGTTCAGCGGTGTGCTCGACGCGGCTGGTGGAGGCCCGGTAACGGTGCGGCCGGATATCACGTTCGCGCACAACCAGGTTCTTCTTCTCAAGCCGGGATAGCACAGTCAGGACTGTGGTGACGGCGAGTTCCTTGCCGTTGTTGGTCGCGGACCGCTGGGCGAGCAGATCCCGAAGGGTGTTGGCGGTGATGGCCTCGGTTTTTTCCCACAGCAGGTCCATGACTGTGCGTTCCAGATCTCCCAGAGTTGCCATATATGTCCTTTACGTGCCGGCCTTGCGATATCAGCTAGGTCCACTGCGGTCCCTGTCCAAAGTTACCGGGTTTTCCCGATTTGTTCTACATTCCGTAGAAGCGTAGTCTTCTACGCGACGTAGAAATTCTACGGGATGTAGAAATCCGGCGGCGGGACCGGCCGCCGCGGATCCGCGACGAAGGGACAGCCGTGGAAGCACTGGAAATCGCCCGCTGGCAGTTCGGCATCACCACCGTGTACCACTTCCTGATGGTGCCGCTGACCATCGGGCTGGGACTGCTGGTGGCCGTCATGCAAACCCTGTGGTTCCGCACCGGGCGGGACAACTACCTGCGGATGACCAAGTTCTGGGGCAAGCTCTTCCTGATCAACTTCATCATGGGCGTGGCCACCGGGCTGGTACAGGAATTCCAGTTCGGCATGGCCTGGAGCGAATACAGCCGCTTCGTCGGCGACGTCTTCGGTGCGCCGCTGGCCATGGAGTCGCTGCTGGCGTTCTTCGTCGAATCGATCTTCCTGGGAGTCTGGATCTTCGGCTGGGACCGGGTCCCCAAGCCAGTGCATCTGCTGAGCCTCTGGGGCGCCGTGACGGCATCCGTCTGCTCTGCCTACTTCATCATCGTGGCGAACTCGTGGATGCAGCATCCGGTCGGCGTCGAAATGGTGGAGGGCCGGCCGGTCATGGTCGACGCCTGGGCTGTGTTCACGAACAACACCGCTGTCGTGGCGTTCACACACACCATCTTCGGTGCCCTGGCCGTCGCCGGCGGCTTCCTGCTGGGCATCAGCTGGTACCACCTGTGGAAGCGGCGCCGCGACGGCATCGACACGGTCGGCCCGGACAAGAAGGTCATTGTCGGCACGAACGAAGCCACCGGCCGCGACGCCTCCGACCATAAAGTCTGGCTGCGTTCGCTGCGGATGGGCGCCCTCGTCGCCATGATTTCCTTCGCCGGCACCGGCCTCACCGGCGACCTGCAGGCCAAGCTGATGTTCGACCAGCAGCCGATGAAGATGGCCGCCGCCGAAGGCGCCTGCCACGACGGTACCGCCTTCTCCATCCTGACTCTGGGCAGTGTCAGTCCGGAGGGCTGCGACGACATCGTCGCGGTCTTCGAGGTGCCGGGCGTCCTGTCCTTCCTTGCCAACGGCGACTTCACCACGGATGTGGACGGCATCAACACGCTGCTGCCGCAGTACAAGGAAGACTACGGAACCCACCTGCCGGACGATCCGATGTACGGTGAGCGCGCCGGGGCCGAAATCGACTACGTACCGGTCATGGCGGTCACCTACTGGGGCTTCCGGATCATGATCGGCTTTGGCGGCCTGGCCGCGCTGGCTGCATTCGCGGCCTGGTTCCTCACCCGGCGCGGAACCGTCCCGGAGTCCAAATGGCTGATGCGGCTGGCCGTGTTCGGGATCCTGGCGCCCTTCGGGGCGAATTCGGCCGGCTGGATCTTTACCGAAATGGGCCGCCAGCCCTTCGTGGTGGCGCCGAACCCGGATCCGAACGGGGTCGACGGCGTCTTCATGTTCACCGCCGCCGCCGTCTCACCCGGCGTCTCCACCGGGGAACTGCTCTTCTCACTGATCGCCTTCGCCACGGTCTATGCGGTCCTGCTGGTGGTTGAGGTCAAGCTGCTCGTCGCCTACTGTCGCGGCGGCGTGCCCTCCGCCATGCCGGAGCTGCTGCATGCCGGCCGCAACGGCGGGCAGGACAAGGACGGGAACGACGACGGCAGCCACCCGGGTGCCGAAGGGAAGGAAGACGATGTCCTCGCCTTTGCCTACTGACGTTCTGCCCACGACCGCCCCTGCCCACCTCAACCCGGAGGTCTGACGTGGAAACCCTGCCCACCGTCTGGTTTGTCATCATCGCGTTCTTCTGGACCGGCTATCTCTTCCTGGAAGGCTTCGACCTGGGCGTCGGCATGCTGATGAAGCTGTTTGCCCGCAACAATACCGAGCGCCGCGTCCTGCTGAACACTGTCGGCCCGGTCTGGGACGGCAACGAGGTCTGGCTGGTGACGGCGGGGGCGGCCACCTTCGCGGCCTTCCCGCTCTGGTACGCCTCCCTGTTCTCCGCTCTGTACCTGCCGCTGGTCCTGGTGCTGCTGGGCCTCATCTTCCGCGCCGTCGCCTTCGAGTACCGGGGCAAGATGGATTCGGACCGCTGGCGCAACCGCTGGGACTGGGCCATTGCGCTGGGCTCCTTCGTCGCCGCCTTCGGCGTCGGCGCCGCCCTTGCCCTGACCACCACCGGCCTGCCGCTGAATGACAACGGCGACCGGGTCGGCGGCCCGTTCGCCTGGCTGAACGGCTACGCGCTCCTGGGCGGGGCCGCCGTCGTGCTTTTCTGCCTGGTCCACGCCGCAGCGTTCCTCATGCTGAAGACAGACGGTGTGATCCGTGTGCGGGCACGCCGGCTGCTGCTGCGCTGGCTGCCGGTGGGGCTGCTGCCCATGGCAGTGTGGGCCACCGCCGTCCACCTGATGTACGGCAAATCCGTCACCTGGCTCACGCTGGCCGTGGCGGTGGCGGGCGCCGCCGGGGCGTGGGCGATGGCCCGGCGCGGCCGCGAAGGCTGGAGCTTTGCCGGACTCGGTGTGTTCCTGGTGGCCGGTACGGCGACCATCTTCACAGCGCTCTTCCCCAACGTGCTGCCGTCCACCCTCGATCCGGCCTTCAGCCTGACCGTGGAGTCGGCCTCGTCATCGGACTACACCCTGGGCGTCATGAGCGTTATCGCGGCGTTCGGTATCCCCGCAGTGCTGCTGTACCAGGGGTATACCTACTGGGTTTTCCGCAAGCGGGTCAGCATCTCGAGCATCCCGGCGGCCCACGCCGTCACGGTGCAGTAACGGCAGCACCCAAGAGCGCAAGGAAGATCCATGAAACCCGTCCTGCCGGTCAGCCCCACGAGCAAACGAGCCCTGTACCTGCTGGGGCTGCTGGCCGCCCTGAAGGCTGCCGGGCTCGTCCTGCTGGCTGACGCCGTTGCCGCCGGCGTCGCCGGGCTGGCCGGTGGGACGCTCGACCTGCCGCGGGTGCTGGCCGCCGGCGCTGCCGGCGCCGTCCTGCGCTCGCTGGCGGTGTGGGGACAGGACGCCGTGGCCCAGCGCGCTGCTGCGGGAGTGAAGGACGAGCTGCGCGGCGCCCTGATCCGGCGACTGATGGACGACGGCGGCACGCAGCCGGAGAGGGGGACCGGTTCCCTCAGCGTGCTGGTCACCCGCGGACTGGACGGCCTGGACAATTACTACGGCAAGTACCTGCCCGCGCTGGTGACCTGCGCCGTCGTACCCCTGCTGATCGGTGTGCGCATCCTCGCCGCCGACTGGACCAGCGCCGTGGTCATCGTGCTGACCGTGCCGCTGGTGCCGGTCTTCATGATCCTGATCGGCCTGCATACGGAGGACAAGGTCCGGCAGGCGGCCTCCGCCCTGGACCGGCTCTCCGACCACCTGCTGGAACTGGCCCGCGGCCTGCCGGTCCTGGTGGGCCTGGGGCGGGCCGCGGCGCAGACCCGGGCGCTGCGCGACGTGTCGGAGCAGTACCGGACCCGGACCATGGCAACGCTGCGGGTTGCGTTCATGTCCTCGCTGGCGCTGGAGCTGATCGCGACGATCTCGGTGGCCATCGTCGCGGTCTTCATCGGAGTCCGGCTGATCCACGGCGGCATGACCCTGGAGGCGGGCCTGCTGGCGCTCATCCTGGCCCCGGAGTGCTACCAGCCGCTGCGCGACCTGGGGTCGGCCCATCACGCCAGCGAAGACGGCCTTGAGTCGCTCAACCGGACCACTGAGGTGTTGCAGGCTCCGTCCAGCCGCCCGCTGGTTCCGGCCGGGACCGGCGCTCCCGGCGCTCCCGGCGCTCACGGCGCGGAACCGGTTACCGTCAGCGGCCTGTCCATTACCTATCCGGAACGGGAAACCGCAGCCGTCAGTGGCTTCACCTGCGCCATTCCCTTCGGCACCATCGCCGCCCTGACCGGTCCGAGCGGCAGCGGCAAGACCTCTGTCCTTGAGGTCCTCGCGGGCCTGCGCCGGGACGGAGCCAGGATGCGGATCAGCGGCGAGGTGGCCGGCGTCGGACAGGGAACCGTGGCCTGGATCCCGCAGCATCCGGTGCTGATCGGGGAGACGGTTGTGGAGGAGATCGCCCTTTATGCCGGCCTGGCCGCCGGCGTGGACGCCCGGGCGGCCGCCGTCCAGGCGCTCTCCCGGATCAATGCGGCCCACCTGGTGGACACCGCCGCCGCGGAGCTGAGCCCCGGCGAACTGCGCCGCGTGGCGGTCGCGCGGGCATTGGCAAGGGTTGAGCATGTACCTGGCATCCGGCTGCTGCTGGCCGACGAACCCACCGCCCACCTGGACGGCGCAAGCGCCCGTGCCATCGAGGCGGCGCTCGCCGCCCTCCGCGGGAAGGTCACCGTGGTGCTGGTGGCCCACGATCCTGCGACGGCGTCGCTGGCCGATCAGCTGATCCCCGTGAGGCGTGCGGCCGGCACTGCCGGTGCGGGTGCTGCCGGTGCGGGTGCTGCTGGGATGGGCCCGGCGGGGACGGGCTCCGCTGTTTCCGGGCCGGTACGGGAAACTGCTGCCGACGGTACCGACGGTGTCTCGGCCGCTGCCTCCCGGCAGGCAGCCGCTGAAGCGCCGACGTTCCGGCAGCCGTTCTGGCAGAACGTGGCCATGCTGCAGCCGTGGAAGCGGCAGTTCGTGGCGGCGCTGAGCTTTGGCCTCGGCGCGACCCTGTTCGCCGTGGCACTGACCGCACTGTCCGGCTGGCTGATTGTCAGGGCGAGCGAGCAGCCGCCGATCCTGTACCTGATGACGACCATCGTCGGCGTGCGGTTCTTCGGCATCGGGCGTGCCGTGCTGCGCTACCACGAACGGCTGCGGCTGCACGACGCTGTTTTCGACAGCACGAACAACCTGCGGCTCCGGCTCTGGAACGGACTGCTGCAGCGCCCGGAAGCGTGGCGGAAGCTGGCGCGCGGCGGCGGGGCGCTGGACCGGCTCGTGGGCGACGTCGACGAACTGCGCGACGTGGCGCCTCGGGCGGTCTTCGCTCCGCTGGTCGGCCTGCTGACAGCGGCCGCGTCCTGCGTTGCCACGGCGCTGCTGATGCCGTCCGGCCTGATCTGGCAGTTGCTGCTCGCCGTGGTGGGTGTGGTGGTGGCACCGGCCGCCGCGCTGGCCGCGGACAGGGCCGCCCAAGCTGCCACGGTCAACCTCAAGGCCCGCTCGCTGTACGCCGTGACACGGCTGCTGGCGGCCGCTCCGGACCTGGTGGCCAACGGTGCGGCAGACCGGGTCCGGGCCGACGTCGGCCGCATCGATGGGCTTGCGACCTCAGCCGTCCAGCGCAGCGCCTGGGCACAGGGGCTGGCCAACGGACTGACGGTGCTGGCCGGCTCCGCCAGCGCGCTGCTGATGATCCAGGCAGCTGCGGCGACGGACGTGCATCCCGGGATTGCCGCCGTCGTCATCCTCATGCAGCTGGCCCTGGCGGAACCCTTCATCGCCATCAACGCCGCGGTCCAGCAGTGGTCCGCCTGGCGCGGACTGGGCGATAGGGTCATTCCAGGCCTCGGAACGGCTGAGCTTGGCACTGCCGAGACCTGCACTGCCGAGACCGGAACCGCCGCGGTGCGCGGGGACCGCGGCGGCAAACCCACGGCCGTGACATCCCTGGCGCTGCGGAACGTTGAATACCGCTATCCCGGGCAGGCGGAGCCCGTCTTCACTGACCTGTCCTTCGAAGTCCGGGCCGGGGAATGGCTGGCCGTCACCGGGCCGTCGGGCAGCGGTAAGTCCACGCTGCTGGGCGTCCTGCTGGGTTTCCTGGCGCCCGGACACGGCGACTACCTGGTGAACGGGCAGCCGCTGGGCCGGCAACTTCCGGGGCAGGAAACTGCGGGCCGGCGCATCGCCTGGTGTCCGCAGGAGGCGCACCTGTTCAACTCAAGCATCCGGGCCAATCTGCTGCTCGCCAGGGACAAGTCGAATCCGCCGGCGGAACGGGAGATCCGGGACGCGCTGGAAGCGGTGGGGCTCGGTTCCTTCGCCGCGGGGCTGCCCGAGGGCCTGCAGACCCGGATCGGTCCAGCGGGCACCTGGCTGTCCGGTGGCCAGCGGCAGCGCCTGGCGGTCGCCCGCGCACTGCTGACGGAGGCGGACGTCGTCCTGCTGGACGAGCCGACCGCGCATCTGGACCGTGAGGCGGGCCAGCAGCTGCTGCTGGACCTGCGCTCCGGCCTGGCCGGCAAGACCGTGGTGATGGTGACCCATAATCCGCAGGACGCAGCTTACTGCGACAGGCGGCTGGAGCTGGGAAGTCCGGCAGGCGACCTGGTCGGGCAATAGGCCGGCTAACGGCGATAGCGCCGGGCCGCTACCCCTTGACGTCGTGCAGGTGGTGGACGATGTCGTGGGCGAAGTACTGGGCAAGTGTGGCCCCGTGAACAGCGATCCGTTGCCCCGCAGGCCCTTCCGGTCCCAATGCTGCTGCCCGGGAACGGCATCGAAGCGCGCGGCCAGCGCCAGGCCCGCCTGTTCGAGTTCGCGCGCAGTGGGCTCCGGCGCTGCGCTGGCGTAATCACCGGCCATCGCTGCAGCATTCTGGTTCCAGTCGGCGAAGGTTGGAGCGTCTTCGCGCAGCATCAGGTCCAGCCGCTCGGTGAAGACCCCGAACACATCCCGCACGTGGCACGCATACTCCAGCGGCGACCAGGTCCGCTCATCCGGGCGGCGGCGGCAGTCCGGCCGCAGCAGCACCTGCCGCCAGCGCGGGACGGCGTCACAGATGATGCCTCCTGCGGCCGCGGGCGTCATGGTGCGGGCATCGAAGCCGCACTCGGGGCAGGCTTTGTCGAGGACCCAGGTCCAGTCCTTGGTCTCCGGTGTGATGGCCATGGGGGCGGTCTAACTCTGTGACGGTCTAACTCTGTGACGGACCGACGGCGTCGACCGGATGGGCCAGCGGAATGCCGGAGCCGTCGCGCCTGCCGTGCTCGGTCGGCAGGGCCCGGGCGACGCCGTTGGAGCCGGCGGCCTTGGCCGGACCGTGACCGGCCCATGCCAGCGTCAGTTCGTCTTCGCCCTTGAGGAACCGGTGGGCACGCACACCGCCGGTGGCGCGTCCCTTGGCCGGGTATTCGGCAAAGGGGGTGACCTTGACCGACCCGTGCGCCATCCCCGGCAGCGCTGCCGTGCCCCCGGCAATGGTGACTACGACGGCGGCCTCATCCGTGGGGGAGACCGCGCCGAAGAAGACGACCCGGTCCTCGGCACCGAGCCTGATGCCCGCGACACCGCCGGCGGTCCGCCCCTGCGGCCGGACGGCGTCGGCGGCGAAGCGCAGCAACTGGGCCTGCCTGGTAATGAAGACCAGGTCGTCGCCCTCCTGCGGCACGGCCACGCCGACCACTTCGTCCTTCGACTTGAGCGTAATGACTTCCCAGTCCTCCCGGTTCAGCGGGTAGTCCGGTGTGACCCGCTTGACCACGCCCTGGGCCGTGCCCAGCGCCAGCATGGCATTCAGCGGCACCAGCGCCACCAGGGATTCGCCGCGGTGCAGGGTGATGAAGTCCTTGGCGGGCACGCCGCCAGCCAGGTTGGGCAGCCCGGCGGCGGGTGCCAGCACCGGCATGTCCAGCACCTGCAGCCGCATCATGCGGCCGGAGGATGTCAGGGCCCCGATTTCGCCGCGGGCCGAGGTCCGGACCACGGACCGGAACACATCGTGCCGGACGCGCTGGCCCGATTCGGCCAGTTCCTGCTGGTCCGCGGTCCGGGCCAGCTGCCCGGAGCTGGAGAGGATAGCCCAGCACGGGTCGTCGGCAATTTCCAGCGGCAGCACGGCCTTGGCGCCCTTCGCTGCCTTGGCGGCCGCCGGTGCAGCGGCACCGGCAAGGGGGCCGGTGGCCTCGGACTCGAGCAGCACGGTGCGGCGCGGGGTGGCGTACCTGGCCGCGATCTCGCCCAGCTCCCCGGACACCAGCTCGCGCAGCCGGCTGTCCGAGCCGAGGATGGCTTCAAGCTCCGCGATGTCCCGGCGCAGCTCTTCCTGTTCCTTTTCCAGCTCGATCCGCGAGTACTTGGTCAGCTGGCGCAGGCGCAGTTCCAGGATGTGGTTGGCCTGGATTTCGGTCAGGTCGAACACGGACATCAGGCGCGTGCGTGCCTCGGCCGTTTCGTCCGAGGCGCGGATGATCTGGATGACCTCATCGATATCCACGATCGCCACCAGCAGGCCCTCGACGAGGTGCAGGCGGTCCTTCTTCTTCCCGAGCCGGAAGGAGGTGCGGCGGCGCACCACGTCCAGGCGGTGGCCCACATAGACCTGCAGCAGCTCCAGCAGCCCCAGGGTCCGCGGCTGGCCGTCCACCAGGGCAACGTTGTTGATGCCGAAGGAATCCTCCATCGGCGTGAAGCGGTACAGCTGCTGCAGGACGGCGTTCGGATTGAAGCCGGCCTTGAGCTCGATCACCAGCCGCAGGCCGTGGTTGCGGTCCGTCAGGTCGACGACGTCGGAAATGCCTTGGAGCTTCTTGGCGGTGACGGCATCCTTGATCTTCTCGATGACCTTTTCGGGGCCCACCACGTACGGCAGTTCCGTTACGACCAGGCCGGTCCGGCGGGCGGTCAGCTGTTCGACCTCCACCTTGGCGCGGGTCTTGAACGAACCCCTGCCGGAGGCGTAGGCATCCCTGATGCCGTTCAGCCCGACGATCTTTCCGCCCGACGGGAAATCCGGCCCAGGGATGAACCGGATGATGTCCTCCAGCTGCGCCTCAGGGTTCGCGATCAGATGCTGGGCAGCAGCGATCACCTCGCCCAGGTTGTGCGGGGGCATGTTGGTGGCCATGCCGACAGCAATGCCGCTGGCGCCGTTGACCAGCAGGTTCGGGAAGGCGGCGGGCAGGACCTCCGGCTGCATGAGCTGGTTGTCGTAGTTGGGCACAAAGTCCACGACATCTTCATCCAGATGGTCCGTCAGCGACAACGCTGCCGGGGCGAGGCGGGCCTCGGTGTACCGCGGTGCGGCCGGGCCGTCGTCGAGCGAGCCGAAGTTTCCGTGGCCGTCGATCAGCGGCAGGCGCAGGGAGAAGTCCTGCGCCATGCGGACCATGGCGTCGTAGATGGCGGTGTCGCCGTGCGGATGGAGCTTGCCCATTACCTCGCCGACCACGCGGGCCGACTTCACATGTCCGCGGTCCGGCCGCAGGCCCATGTCCGTCATCATGTAGAGGATGCGCCGTTGCACCGGCTTCAGGCCGTCCCGCGCGTCCGGCAGCGCGCGCGAATAAATCACCGAGTACGCATACTCGAGGAATGAGACCTCCATCTCGGAGGCGACGTCGACGTCGACGATGTTCTCCGTGTAGTCCTGCGCGGGAGCGGAAGTTTGGCGGCGGGCCATAGGTGCAGCGGATCCTTACTGATGCTTGGTGGAATACAGTGAGTCTATGGCGGATCACGGACATTACCCGGAATATTGGGAAGCCGACGTCGTGTTGCGCGACGGAGCGACGGCCCATCTGCGGCCGATCATGCCCGCGGACGCGGAGGCGATGCAGACCTTCCACATGTCCCAGTCCCAGAGCTCCATCTACCTGCGGTTCTTCACCTACAAGGCCAAACTGTCGGCCAAGGAGCTGGAGCGGTTCACGACGATGGACCATATAAACCGCGTGGCCTTCGCAGTGACGAAGGGTCCGGAGATCATCGGCGTCGGACGGTACGACCGGCTCGATGAGCCGGCGGAGGCCGAGGTGGCCTTCAATATCGCCGACGAGCATCAGGGCCGCGGGGTGGGCTCCATCCTGTTGGAGCACCTGGCCGCCGCCGCCCGGGAAAACGGCATCCGGCGCTTCTCCGCGGAGGTGCTGCCGGAGAACCGGAAAATGCTCACGGTGTTTGCCGAAGCGGGCTACGAGGTGCAGCGCCGGTTCGACGACGGTGTCGTCGCGCTGGAGTTCGCCATTGACCCGACGGAGAAGTCCCGGGCGGTGATGGAAGCGCGGGAGCACCGCGCCGAGGCCCGCAGCGTCGCCGGCCTGCTGGCGCCGAAGTCGATCGCCGTCGTCGGGGCGAGCCGGGACTGGGGGACCATTGGCTACCAGCTGCTGGAACATGTGATCGAAGGCGGCTTCACCGGCCCGGTTTACGCGATCAACCCGGAAGCGTTCGAGCTGGCGGGGATGGTTTCCTATGCGCGGATCGCCGAGGTGCCGGAACCGGTGGACCTGGCCGTGATCGCCGTGCCGTATGACCAGGTGGCTGCCGTGGTCGAGGAATGCATCGCGGCCGGCGTGAAGGGACTGCTGGTGGTGACGGCGGGCTACGCGGACGACGGCGAACGCGGAGTCGCGCGCCAGCGTCACCTGGTGCGCCAAGCCAGGGCGAACGGGATGCGGGTCATCGGCCCCGCCTCGCTGGGCATCGCGAATACGAATCCCGCGGTGTCCCTCAACGCCTCCATGGCTCCGGAGATGCCGCGCCGCGGAGGGCTGGGCCTGTTCACCCAGTCCGCCGCGATGGGCGTGCTGCTGTACGCGGCTTCGAGCCGCCGGCGGCTGGGCATCTCCTCCTTCCTGTCCGCCGGCAACCGCGCGGATGTCTCCGGCAACGACGTCATGCAGTACTGGGAGGACGATCCGGACACCCATGCCGTGGGCCTCTACCTGGAATCCTTCGGCAATCCGCGCAAGTTTTCCCGGATCGCGCGCCGGCTCTCCCACAGCAAGCCGGTGATTGTGGCCAAGTCCGATGTCCTGGGCCTGCAGCTGCCGCCCGGCCACGTGGTCCGCACCACCCAGGCACCCCCCGGTGCGCTGGACGCCATGCTGCGGCAGTCCGGCGTCATCCGTGTTTCGACCAACGAGCAGCTGATGGACGTAGCCCAGATCGTGGCCAGCCAGCCGCTGCCCGGTGGCGCGTCAGTGGCCGTGTTCAGCAATTCCAAGGCATTGGGACGGATTGTTGCGGATGCGGCCACCGGCCACGGACTCGATGTCCGGCAGATTGTGGCGGATCTGGATCTCGACGCCGGCCCGTCGGTTGCCCTGCCTGTGCTGCGCCGCGGCCTGCTGGAAACACTGCAGTCGCCCGACGTACATTCGGCGGTGGTGGCGCTGCTGCCGGCGCATGGCCTGACCGTCGAGCGTATCGTCGGCTGCCTGCAGGAATGCGTCGAGCTGGCGGGCAAGCCCGTCGTGGCAGCTTTTACCGGCATTCTGGACCCAGCTATTGTGGCCGAGGGCCTGCTGGCCTCGACGGCGTCTGCAGCCGATGCCATTGCAGTGGACAACCGCCAGCCGGGGGTGCCCTGCTACAGCAGTCCGGGCACAGCGGTAGCCGCGCTGGCCGACGTCGTACGCTATGCCGCCTGGTCCCGGCGGGACCACGGTGTGTTCGTGGAGCCGGAGGGCATTGACACCGCGAAGGCGGCGGACCGGATCGACCAGCTGGTGGAACGGGTGCCCGGCGACAGGCTCCTGCGGCTCAGCGCCGAAGAAACCGCGGAACTGCTGGGTTTCTACGGCATCCGCGTCCTGCCATCGGTGCCCTTCGAATCGGCGGATGAGGCGGTCGCCGCGGCAGACCGGCTGGGGTGGCCCGTGGCCATTAAGACGACGGATGAACACCTGCGGCACCGGCTGGATATGGGGGGCGTGCGGCTGAGCATCCTGAACGCGGAGTCGCTGCAGCGCAACATCGAGCAGATGAAGCAGGTCCTGGCTCCGTTCGGAACCTTCGGACTGGAGGTGCAGTCGATGGCACCCTCCGGCCAGGCCTGCACGCTGCGGGCTATTGAGGATCCGCTGCTGGGCCCCGTACTGTCCTTCGGCCTGGCCGGCGATGCCGTGAACCTCCTGGATGACTGGGCGCACAGCATTCCGCCGTTGACGACGGTGGACGTGGCGGACCTGGTCCGCGCACCGCGTGCGGCCACCAAGCTTTTCGGCTACCAGGGCCTGCCGCCGGTTGACGTGGCCGCGCTGGAGGAACTCATTTCGCGGCTGGCCGTGATGAAGGACGAACATCCTGAAATCGCCCTCGTGGAATTTAATCCGGTCCTGGTGTCAACGTCCGGATTGAATATCCTCAGCGCCGATGTGCGGATCGGAAACCCCCGCCAGCGCACCGACAGCGCCCGCCGGGCCATGCGGGACTGAGGACACGGTTAGGATCAATCGTCGTTCGTGGGGGAAACTGGAACCATGATTCCCGCACAATCAGCCGAAAGCCGAAGCCTCGACAGCGATCTTCAACGGGCCGGGTTCTACCCGTGCCTCGTAGCGGATGTGGTCCACGATGCTTTGGACGGCAGGGAACCGTTGTCCCACCTGGTGCATCTGGAAACGCACATTGAGCGGACCGAGGTGCACCGCCACATCACCGTGCTGGTGCTGACGGAGGACATGCTGGTCATCACCCACGTCGATGACCAGCAGCTGGATGAGCAAGGCCACCAGGTGATGGCCCAGGTTTCGACCGAATCGGTGCCGGTCAGCCAGATCAGCTCCGTTGTGCTGAGCTACATGTTCGCCCAGCCGCAGAACTACAAGCCGTCCGACCAGGCCCGGGAGCTGACGCTGGCGATCGCCTGGTCCGGGGGCCAGCGACTGGACATGGGCCCGGCCAGCTGCGGTGATCCGCAGTGCGAGGCGGACCACGGCTACACCGGAACCATCGCGCAGGAGGACATTGTGCTGCGCGTCAGCGCCGAGGCGGACGGCATCAAGGCAGTGCAGAACGCCAAGTCCTTCGCGCATGCCCTCAGGAAGGTCAATACCGCGCCGCCGGCGGCCCACCGGGCACCGGAACCGGCCGGGGAACCCCGCCCGCGCCTGGCGAGCCTGGGATCGCGGTTCAACCGCGGACACCACCAGCGGTAGCCGATGAGCGATACCCCGGCAGCGGTACCCGGCTCAGCTACCGGTCATGCGGGCTTTGACACTGCGGGCTTCAGCACTGCGGACCTTGACCACATGGAACCCCTCCCGCCGGCGCCCGGTTATGGCCGCAACTCGGTCGCCGAGCTGCTGTCCAGCTGCGCTGCGGTCTTGGGCGTCGAGGGCTTCAGCAACGTCCTGCAGATTCCGGACGCAAAGCGCATCTGCGTCATCATGGTGGACGGCCTGGGCAAGGCGCTGCTGAAGCAGCGCGGCGGCCACGCGCCCTTCCTGCGGAAAGCGCTGGCCGGTTCGCGGACGCTCACCTCTGCCTTCCCATCGACGACGGCCGCCTCCCTGGCCAGCCTGGGTACCGGACTGCCGCCGGGGTCCCACGGGATGGTGGGGTACGACGTCGTCGACCCCGGCCAGGACAAGGTCGTCAACCTGCTCGGTGGCTGGGATCCGAACGTCGTCCCTGCCCGCTGGCAGCCGCATCCGACCGTCCTGGAACGCGTGGCGAAGGTGCTCCCGGTAGCCACCGTGAGCCTGCCGAAGTTCGCGGGCTCGGGTATGACGCAGGCAGCGCTTCGCGGTGGAACGTTTGTGCCGGCGTCGTCCGCCCACGCCCGCACCGCGGCGGCGGCGGAGCAGCTGGCCTCCAGTGACCGCATGCTGATGTACCTGTACTGGAACGAACTGGACAAAGCCGGCCACCGCTACGGCTGCCAGTCGGTGGAGTGGGGCCACGAACTGGAGGAACTGGACGGATCCCTTCGCCGCCTCAGCAGGCAGGTTCCCTCCGACACGCTGCTGCTGCTGACCGCGGACCACGGCATGCTGGACGTCCACGCGCGGCACCGGCTGGATTATTCAGCGTCGCCGGAGCTGGTGGCAGGGGTCCGGCATACCGCCGGAGAGCCGCGGATGGTCCACCTGTACTTCGAACCGGACGCCACCGAACGCCACCGGGGGCAGGTGCTGCAGGCCTGGCGCTCCGCCCATGGCAGGTATGCGTGGGTGATGACCCGCTCCGAAGCCATCGCAGCCGGCTATTTCGGAGCTGTCGATCCCGGGGTGCTGCCCAGGATCGGAGACGTCCTGGTCGCCGCCCGGGAACCGGTCGCCTTCTACGACACGCGGCGGGTTAATTCGTCGGCAATGTCCGTGGTGGGCCAACACGGCTCCCTCACGAAGGTGGAGCGTGAAGTTCCGCTGCTGCGGCTCGAAACAACGCCAGGCCCGGTTGGGCGGAAGAAGCAGACTGGAAAGGGGTCGCGTGGCTGAGCTGGTTTTCTTCTCCGGAACGATGGACAGCGGAAAATCCACCTTGGCCCTGCAACTTGACTACAACCACAGCGCCCGAGGGCGGGGCGGCATCCTCTTCAGCTGCAATGACCGTGCCGGCGGGAACATGATTTCCAGCCGGCTGGGCCTGCAGACCACTGCCGTCGAGGTGACCCCGGAAACCGATTTCTGGGACGAGGTTGTGCGCCGCCGCGCCAAGGGCGAGCGGGTGGACTATCTGATCTGCGACGAGGCCCAGTTCTACGCTCCGGAGCAAGTGGAGCAACTGGCACGGATTGTCGATGACATGGCAGTGGATGTCTTCGCATTCGGCATCACCTCGGATTTCCGCACCCGGTTGTTTCCCGGTTCCCAGCGGCTGATCGAACTTGCGGACCGAATCCAGGTGCTGCAGGTCGAAGCATTGTGCTGGTGCGGGCGCCGCGCCACGCACAATGCCCGGACCGTGGACGGGGTCATGGTCGTCCATGGCGAACAGGTAGTAGTGGGAGATGTGGAGCCGCGGAAGCCTGACGCCGTCGCTGAGGACGGCATGCCCGGTCAGGATGCGCTGCCGGTGGCGGGTCTGCAGGATCCGCAGACATCAGCGGAACCGGTGGTGGGCTACGAGACCCTGTGTCGCCGGCACCACATGCGGCGGGTCACGGCGCATCACGCCAACGGCCTGGGCTTTGACAGGCTGATGACCGGCCAGCAGACCCTGCCGTTCCATTTCGAGGTGTGCTCCGTGCCGCAGGGCCGCGGCAGCAGGAACGGGCAGACAGGAGACGCTGAGACAGTGAACGCTGACGGAGGGCAGCGCTGACGTTACTGCTGCCCCCAGGCGGCCGGGTCAGAACGGCGGCGGTGCTTCCGGGTCCGGCGGAGCCTGGTCCGTCCGGGGGTCGGGCGGCCTGTCCTGCGGCGCGCCGGGGGGGGTCCGGAGCCAGTCGGGCAGGGTGGTTTGCGGCGGGGGGTCGGGGGTGGTGTGGGTTTTGCCGGCCGCTGAGGTCCAGGTGATGGTGCCGGGGCGGGGCTGGCTGGGTTTCCATCTGGTTTTGTGTCCGGTGCGGTGGTGTTTGCGGCACGGGCTGCACAGGTTGTGGTGGCCGGTGGGTCCGCCGGCGGCCCAGGGGACGGTGTGGTCCAGGTCGCAGCGGAGGGCGGGGGCGCTGCAGCCGGGGAAGCGGCAGGTTTTGTCGCGGACGCGGTACCAGGTGCGCAGGTCGGCGGGAATTGTTGACGAGGGTGGCCGAGTCGCTCATCAGGGCCAGGGCGGTGTGTTCGGGGATGGTCAGGGCGGTGGCGATGTCGGTGGCGGCGACGGTTCCGGCCAACGGAGAGGCGCCGGCTTCGGGGATCCAGGTTTCGGTTTCGGCGACGGCGGTGATCCGGTCGATGACGCGGGCTTCCTGGGCGTCGAGCCAGGCCCGCAGCCGGGCCGGATCCTGCAGCGTGTCCACGGCGGAGGCGAGGTTCAGCAGCCCGGCCGGCACCATGGTCAGGGAACCGGCCGGCCCCGAGCGTGACACCGGGACCGGCTGGCCGGCGGTTTCGGCCGGCATGCTCCCGGCAGGCACGGACCCGGGCAGCGGCGATGAGCTGTGGATCATCGCCCCCTCACCGAACAGGTGCCTGTGCCTGAATGCCTTCCTGACAATCAGTCAGTCAGCCACCACTGACAAAATAAGACGCCGGCGTAAAAGCCGCGTTATCCCACCGCGTTCGGTCCAGAAGAAGCATTGAATGTTAGAACAAGATACTGAAGCCGCCTGCAAATGGGGCTGCGGCCATGCCAGTCAGGGCCAGCAGGATCAAGACAATATAAGAGACATTCGCCAATGTCCGATCGAAACGGCGACGTTTGCCGACGCACGTCTAGATGATGATTATCAGCGGAACGATCATCAGTCCGCCGAACACGATAGCAGGAAACACGCGGGCATCAGGTTGGGGGCAAGGAAAGGCCAGGGCGCAGAAAATGGGGACACTCTGGATTGCCCATAGCGCCAGCCATGTGGCCAGCGTGACTATTACTGCCGCGACACCTGCGACCCATCGATCACGACGGGATCTCACTTGGGGTTACCTGACGCCATTTGAACGAATGGACAGGTATCCCGACCTAGTCGCCCTTCTTGCCCAAGAGGATATCGTCCCAGCTGGGAACGCTTGAGCGCTTGGGTTTGAACTGCCGGCGCTCGTTCGGCTGGCTGGCTGGCGACTTGCCGTGCTGCTGGGTGCCGTCTGCTTTCGTGTTTTCGGGCCGGGGAGCGGATTCCGAAGCCCGGGCGGATGCGTCCGCGCCCGGTTCGGCAGATCCGGACTGGTCAACTCCGGCCTCGCTGGCATCGGTCTTGCCGGAATCTTCCGGCCCGGCGCTCGTCCCGGCCTCGTCTGTACCGGCATCTGTTGGCTGGTCATCCGCACGTGTTTCGCCGGTCTGCGGGCGGGCGATGATGGTGATCTCCCGCGTTGCCGTGCTGACGCCGTCGTGCAACTGTGGCAGTCCGTCAGGTTCTTTGCTCGCCTTGGAGGACGGCGCGAGGCTGAGGCCACCGAACTGCTGCTTGGCTGCGGGAGCCAGCCCGTCGCCGTCGTTCCCGATTCCGTCCAGGCCGTCGCGCGGGTGCGCTGCCGGAATGCTGCCCTTCGCGAGCATCGAGGCGAGGGCATCGTCACCGTCTTCGTCAGCACCCAGCCGCTGGCCTCGGCGGGACCGCAGCACGTCCAGCAAATTGTTGGAATCGATGTCCTCCGCCTTGTCCTGGGCCTGTGTCTCTTCCGGGGCAGCATCCGTTTCGAAGTCGAATACCCGGTCGGAGACCGCGGCCAGCCGGCGCGACGGCAACGGCCCATCCAACGGTTCCAGTTCGCTGAGGACCTGCGCCCACCGGTTGGCGTTGGTGACAGTCTTGCGGGTGGGGCTGAAGATCCACTTGGCAGGGGGTTCCTCCCCGACGTCCACCTTGGAATCCTGCACGAGTTCGAACCGTGCCACAACTTCCCACGAGCCGTCCGGACGGCGCCACGAATCCCATTCAACATTGGAAGCGTCGACGCCGAAGGCCTTGAGCCGGTGGGAAACCATCTCACCCAGGGTCGCAGGGTCGTCGCCGAAGGCCGAGCGGTAGCCATCATGGCCGGCAACGGGCCCGGTCACCTCGATCGTCCGGGCCTGATGTGCCATGTAATCGCGTTCGGCCATGACAGGTCCTTCGTAGCGAAGGATGTGGGCAATCTCCATGCCGGATTCGGCCGCGACTTCTTCCGCCGTGGCACCAGCGCGGATGCGGGCCTGGATATCCCGGGGGGCCAGTACCGTCTCGGGAGACTGCTTTGACTTCTGCTTCGAGGTGCGTGCAGAGGGTCTGACTGCGGTGCGCGAGGATGCGATCCTCAGGGCTTCGTCGATCCGGAGCCGGTAGGTTTCGCCGAAGTCTCCGCTCAACAGCAGATGTTCGCCATCATCATGGACACCCACCAGCCGTAGATCCTGCATGAAAATCCTCCACGAGACATTAATACCTGTGGACAACTGTGCCATTCTCCGGGAGGATTTCATATTCCATACGGTGGTGTGGCGCGGGAGTTCCAGATCACAGGGACCTGCGACGTGAGCGGTTATGCCGTTTTTCTGTTTCGGTTTGGATTTCGGAATGAAATCAGCAACAATTCCTGCGTTACGGGCACAAACCAGGCCCTTACAACGTTGTGTCTTGACGAATCAGCCGAATGCCAACGGCCTGGTTCCAGATACACGAACTGCACAAACCGGAGCGTGAGCAACTAACTATGGCGACTGACTATGATGCGCCGCGGAAGACAGAAGAAGAAATCAGCGAAGATTCCATCGAGGAGCTGAAGACCCGCCGCACGGACAAGCAGTCCGCCGTGGTGGACGAAGACGAGGCCGAGGCCGCCGAAGGTTTCGAGCTTCCCGGTGCGGATCTCTCCGGAGAAGAACTGCTGGTCAGGGTTCTTCCGGCCCAGGCCGACGAATTCACGTGTTCTTCCTGCTTCCTGGTGCGTCACCGCTCCCAGATTGCCAAGGAGAAGAACGGTCTGTTCTACTGCAAGGACTGCGAAGGCTAGATCCTTCTATAGACGGCGGCGCCAAACCTGGGCGGTTTCTCAAGGGGGCGGGTGGCTCGGCTCAAGCCGGTCCGCCGGCCCCTTGGTATTTAAACTCCCGGCATTCAGGCGCCGGGCCTAAAACCGGACCTATAAACCGGAACGACACGCAGTACAGCAAGCGGAACTACATTGGAGCAGGCACTGAACATGGCGGGACCGGCAAATCGGAAGGCAGCGGAGTCCACACGGGATGCCGCACGGACCCGTGAGGAGATTCTCCGCATCGCCTCCGAGGTATTTGCAGCCGACGGGTTTGCGGGCGCCCGGGTGGACGAAATCGCGGCACAGATGCGTACCACGAAGCGGATGATCTACTACTATTTCGGCTCAAAGGAGCAGCTGTATATCCAGATCCTGGAACGCGCCTACGCTGTCATCCGACTGGGGGAGCAGGATCTGGATTTTGGGCAGCTGGCTCCCATCGACGGGATCCGCAAGCTCGCCGAGTTCACCTATGACCACCACGTGAACCATCCGGAGTTCGTCCGGCTGGTTTCCATCGAGAACATCCACCGCGCGGAGTACATGATCCGGTCGGAAAAGCTCCGGGCACTCAATATGCCGGTTATCGCGCTGATTGAGGACATGCTCTCCCGCGGCCGGGCGGACGGGAGTTTCCACACGGACATGGATGCCACCGATGTGCACATGCTGATTAGTTCCTACTGTGTGTACCAGGTGGCCAACCGCTATACCTTCCGGACCCTTTTCGGCAGGGACCTGCTGGCCGAAGAGCTTCGGGACCACCACCGGGCCATTATCGGCAATGTGGTTGTTGCCACCCTGACGGCAGGGTCCGCCGTCGAAAGTACGGGGCGGCAGCTATGAGCGGTCGCCGGCCAGAGCAGCGACCAGCTTCTTCGGGTGCCGGGTGGATGTCAGCCAGTACGGAGTACGGTCCGCTTCATCGGTGATTTCGATGCGCACCACCGGCGAGATCCAGCCCCGGATGCACAGATAGGCGGTGGCGTTGAGTTGGGGGCCGCGCTGTTGGGTCGCGGCATCGCCTTCGAAGGCCTCCACACTGCCGACGAAGTGCCGTTCGATGGTGGCCCGCCCCACCTGCAGCGTGCTGTCTGTCACCGTGATCCGCGGTGTGGACAACACCAGCAGGACGGTCAGGATAATGGCCAGCACGACGGCGGCGATGTAACCGGCAGTGAGGTTAATCGGCGCAAAGACAAAGATCGCGGCCACGGACACACCGAGCACCACGATCCAGACCCAAGGGGCCGGCCAGAGCCGCTCCTGGTAGATCACGGACTCGGATTGGGTGGTAGGTGCCTCGTCTGCCATGGCATCAGCTTTTCACTTTTCAGCGGCCATTTCATCTTGGCGGGGCAGCCGGGCACGAATGCCTTGAACCGTTGCCCGAGGCGCTAGAGTGAGGGGCGGCAGTTGGGCCGAAGCGGCCCGAAGAACATGGATTCCGGAGGAATCGTGCAGGAAACAGAGCCCACGCTGACGGTCCAGTTGAAGATGCTCGACGACGGTCTTCCAGCTCCCAGCTATGCCCACCCGGGCGATGCCGGGGCGGATCTGCGCAGCCGCATTGACTTCCAACTGGGCCCGGGCGAACGGATCCTGGTCCCCACTGGGGTCTCGATCGCCCTGCCGGAGGGATTCGTCGCGCTGATCCATCCACGGTCCGGACTGGCCACCAAGCATGGACTGACCATCGTCAATGCGCCAGGCACGGTCGATGCCGGCTACCGCGGCGAAATCGCGGTCACCCTCCTGAATACGGACCGCACCGAAACCCTCAGCTTTAGCCGCGGCGATAGAATTGCCCAGATGGTGATCCAGCGCGTCGAGCGCGCCAGCTTCGTCCCCGTGGCGGAATTGTCGGACTCACTGCGCGGCACCGGAGGATTCGGTTCGACCGGCGGCTTCAGCACGGCGGCACGGTAAGGGACCACGGACGGAATTGCGGACGCCGGTAACGTATGCCGGCTGTCGACCGTTTCCTTTTCAAAGGAACCGGACAGATGTGAGGAGAGGATCCGATATGTTTTTTGGCCGCCGGAAGAAGAAGGATACGGACGCGCCGGAAAACGCTGCGGCGCCGGAAGGCACGGACGCGCAGGAAGACACTGCGGCCGGGACTGAACCGGCTGCGGAAGCAGTGCCGGGCAGCGACGAGCACCGCCGGGCCAATGGGCCTTTCGACGAGTCCGAAGTCGAGTCGGCGGAAGGGTACGTGGATCTGGGCGCCCTGCGCATCGCGCCCCGTGAAGGTCTTCAGCTGCGCCTGGAGGTCGAGGAACGGACCCAGCGGGTCGTAGCGGTGACTCTGGACCTGGCTGGCAACAGCCTCCAGCTTCAGGCCTTCGCGGCGCCCCGTTCAGAGGGCTTGTGGGAGGACATCCGGGGCCAGATCGGCACCTCGGTCGGTTCCCAGGGCGGTACGGTCGAAGAGATCCAGGGCAGCTTCGGAACGGAGGTCGTGGCGAAGCTTCCCGCGCAGGCAGCCGACGGCTCCAAGGGCTACCGCGTGGCGCGCTTCGTCGGAGTTGACGGGCCGCGCTGGTTCCTGCGCGGGGTGTTCGGCGGAACCGCCGCCCTGGACCGTGACGCAGCGAAGGACCTTGAAGCATTGTTCCGCAAAGTCGTCGTGGTCCGCGGAGAACAGCCGTTGCCGCCTCGCGATTTGCTCCAGCTGCGGCTGCCGAAGGACGCCCAGCCCACCCCGGGTGCGGCAGCGAAGCCTGCGCTGGATGTGGATCGGCTCAAGCGCGGTCCGGAAGTAACCCACATTGGCTAGCACTGCGACGCATACAGCGACGGCTACCGCCACGCCGACCGGGGCATTGCCCGCCGTCGCGGTGCCGTCCATCTCCAGGCTGCCGGTCCGGGGCCGGGCTCGGGCCCAGGGCTATATCGATGCCGTCACCATCCTGCCCGCGGGGGCGTCACCCCGGTTTACCGCCATCGTGACGGACGCGGACAAGTACGCTCGTCCGCACCCGGACGCTGCGTCGCGGACGACTGATCAACGAGGCAAGGCCGGCCGTTCCAACAGCGGACGCGGGACTACCCCACGCGGGGACGACCGGGTCCGCCTGGTCTGGCTGGGCCAGCGGCAGGTGAAGGGGATCAATGCCGGCACCCAGCTCAGGTTCGAGGGCATGGTCAGCCGCGTCGATGGTCTGCCAACAATCTACAATCCCCGTTACGAGATCATTAGCCAACAGGAGGCGTAAGTGAGCCAGCCGGCGGAAGAACGGGATTCCGGGTCCCAGCACCCGGACGCATCGGAGCCCTCGGCTGCTTCAGGGCAGGCGCATGCAGTTGAGCCTTCGGCTGCCGCAGATTTGGCGCGGGACTACGCGGCCAAGGCCGGCCTGGAACGGCGCGATGACGGGCAGATCGATGTGCTGAAGTCCGTTGGCGGCATACGCGGCCTCGCCGAGGGTATCCTGCCCGGTCTTGTCTTCCTGGTCGTCTTCACTGTGTCAGCACAGCTGCAGGCGGCGCTAATTGCGTCCCTGGCAGTCGCCGCGGTGTTCACGATTGTCCGTTTGGTCCAGCGCACTCCGGTCACTCAGGCCCTGTCCGGCCTGGTGGGCGTCGGAATCTGTGCGTGGGTGGCCAACACCACCGGCCGGGCCGAGGATTTCTACGTCTGGGGATTCGTCACCAATTCTGCGTACATCGCAGCAATGCTGATTTCCCTCGCGATCAAATGGCCGCTGGCCGGGGTGGCCTTCGGCTTCATCCGGGGCGAGGGCGTCCACTGGCGCAGGGACCGGGCGCGGCGGCGGGTGTACAACATCGCCACCTGGATCATCATTACAGTCCTGGCGCTGCGGCTGGTGGTCCAGGTCCCGCTGTACTTGATGGGCGAATCCGGTCTGGTGGCGCTCGGGACAACCCGCCTGCTGATGGGCGTCCCGCTGTACGCGCTGGGCCTGTGGGTGGCCTGGCTGGTGTCGCGGCCCGCCGGGATCATCCGTGCCGAGGCCCAGAAGAACGCGGGCGTCTAGAAAATCGCGGCGCACCAGTACGACGCCCGTGCTACCGCCGCGATTAATCGCTGCTATTAATCGCTGGCATTAATCGCCGCGCGGGCGGGCAGCGAGCACCTTCCGGAGCTCGTCCTCGGCCGGGATGGTCGTGATGAAGAACAGCTCGTCGCCGGCCTCGATGACGTCGTCCCGGCTGGGGGTGATCGGCACGTCGTCGCGCAGGATCGCGACGACCGTGGCATCCGTGGGCCAGTCGATGGCGCCGAGCGTGGTTCCGATCAGTTCCGAATCCTGCGGGACCGTGAACTCCACCATCGAGGCCACCCCGGTCTGCAGGGTGAGCAGGCGCACCAGGTCACCGATCTCCACGGCTTCCTCCACCAGCGCCGTCATCAGCCGCGGCGTGTTGACAGCGACGTCGACGCCCCAGGAATCGTCGAACATCCAGTCGTTCTTCGGGTTGTTGACCCGCCCGACCGTGCGCCCGACACCGAACTCGCTTTTCGCCAGGAGGGACACCACCAGGTTGACCTTGTCGTCGCCGGTGGCGGAGACCACCACGTCGGCTTCCTCCAGCCTGGCGTCCTTGAGGGTCGTCAGTTCGCAGGCATCGCCGATCAACCAACGCGCGCCCTTGAGCCCGCTGCGGCCGATGACCTCCGGTTTCTGGTCGATCAGCAGGATTTCATGGTTGTGGGCCAGCAATTCCCTGGCAATCGATGAGCCCACGCTGCCTGCGCCGGCGATTACTACTCTCATTCCGACTCCTTGACCGGGGGCTTGGAGGCGACCCGGCTGATCTCATCCGCGTCGGCCACGGCCATCATGGCGTGGACGACGTCGCCCTGCTGGAAGCTCATGTCGGCGGCCGGCAGGATGCCCTCGCCGAACCGCGTCAGGTAGGCGATCCTGGTCCCGGTGGCCTTCTCGATCTCCCGCAGGGAATGGCCAACCCATTCCTCATGCAGTGCCAGCTCGCCCAGGATCAGCCGGCCGGAGGATTCCCGGAAGTCCCCGCTGATGCTTTGTTCGGGCAGGATCCGGCGCAGCACCTGGTCCGCGCTCCAGCGGACCGCGGCCACGGTGGGGATGCCCAGCCGCTGGTAGATTTCCGCCCTGCCGGGGTCATAGATCCGCGCGACGACGTGCGGGACATGGAACGTTTCGCGTGCCACCCGGGTGGCCAGGATGTTGGAATTGTCGCCGCTGGAGACGGCGGCGAAGGCGTATGCGTTCTCGATATCGGCGTTCTTCAGCGTGTCCCGGTCGAAGCCGATCCCGGTCACCTTCCGGCCGGAGAACGTGCTGCGCAGGCGCCGAAAAGCCCGGTCGTCCTGGTCGATAACGGCCACCGAATGGCCGGCGTCGTCGAGAGTATGCGCGAGGGTCACGCCCACACGGCCGCACCCCATGATCACGAAGTGTGCCACATGCGCTCCTGTTCCTGTGTTCACTGCGGTTGTCCCGCGGCGGTATTCCGCCCCGTCGTCATTATGTTCCGCCGACGAACGCTTCGCCAACAGCGCGGCCCCCGGGCTGCGCCGCTATGACAATCCAGGGCATTGGGACTAGCGTTGAGGGCTGTGCTGACTTTCCTGGACGCCGTGAAGCGGATTCTGGTGGGCAGGCCCTTCCGCAGTGAGCGGCTGAGGGAGACGCGGCTGCCCAAGCGTCTGGCCCTTCCGGTGTTTGCGTCGGACGCCCTGTCCTCGATGGCCTATGCGCCGGATGAAATTCTCCTGACGCTGGCGCTGGCCGGGGTCGCCGCCGTGACCGTTTCCCCCTGGGTGGGAGTCGGCGTCATGGTGGTGCTGCTGACCGTCGTTGCGTCCTACCGGCAGAATGTCTACGCCTACCCTTCGGGAGGCGGCGACTACGAGATCGCTGGCACCAATTTGGGCCGGCGGGCAGGCGTCACCGTGGCGTCCGCGCTGATGATGGACTACGTGCTGACGGTCGCCGTATCGCTTGCCTCCGCCTCGCAGTACCTGGTCTCCACCTTCCCCGTGCTCCACGGCGGCCAGACGCTGGCCGCGTCGGTCGGCGTCGTCATCCTGGCGGTGGTCAACCTGCGTGGCATCCGGCAGGCCGGACGTGCCGCGGCGGTGCCGGCCTATATCTTCATGGCTGCGATCCTGGGGATGTGCCTGGTGGGAATCGTCCAGAGCCTGACGGGCACGCTCCGGCAGGCACCCAGTGCGGACTTCGAGATCCTCCCGGAGGCGGGACTCGACGCCGGCCTGGTGGGTCTGGCCGGCGCATTCCTTATCCTCCGCGCCTTCTCCTCGGGGGCCGTGGCACTGACCGGCGTGGAGGCGATCAGCAACGGCGTGCCGAACTTCCGCAAGCCCAAGAGCAAAAATGCGGCCACGACACTGCTCCTGCTCGGGGTAATCGCCGCCAGCATGCTGGCGGGGTTGCTGTACCTGGCGTCCGCCACACAGCTCCACGTGGTGCAGGACCCCCAGGCGCAGCTGCGGCTGGACGGCCGCCCGGTCCCGGAGGACTACATCCAGCATCCGGTGGTCAGCCAGCTGGCGGAAACTATCTTCCGCACCGATTCGGTCTTCTTCTACATCATCGTTGCCGCCACCGGCGTGATCCTGATGCTGGCTGCCAACACCGCCTTCAACGGGTTCCCGGTACTGGCCTCGGTGCTGGCCCGGGACGGTTTCCTGCCCCGGCAGCTGCGCACGCGCGGCGACCGCCTGACCTACAGCAACGGTGTCCTGCTGCTGGCCGCGGCCGCCCTGGTGCTGATCATCGCCTTCAACGCCGACGTGACCAGGCTCATCCAGCTCTACATCGTCGGGGTCTTCATTGCCTTCACGGCGAGCCAGCTGGGGATGATCCGGCACTGGAGCCGGGAACTGGTGCGGACCGTCGACCGCGGACGCCGCCGCCGGATCCTCAAGTCCCGGGCGGTGAATATCTTCGGCTTCGGTATGACCGCCCTGGTGCTGCTCATTGTCACGGTGACCAAATTCGCCAACGGTGCCTGGATCACGCTGCTGGCCATCGCCCTGCTGTACGCGGTGATGACCAGCATCAGGACGCACTACGTGAATGTGGCCAAGGAACTCGAACTCGGCCAGGACACCTCCGCCCGCGCCCTGCCCTCCCGTGTCCATGCGATCATTCTGGTGTCCCACCTGCGCAAGCCAGTGCTGCGGGCCCTGGCCTTCGCCCGGGCGTCCCGCCCGTCGAAGCTGGATGCGGTGATCGTGGACATCGACCCGGAAGAGACCAAACAGACCCTGGCAGACTGGGAGAAGTACGAGATCCCGGTTCCCATCACCGTCCTCGCCTCGCCGTACCGGGAAACCATCACGCCGATCATGGACTACATCAAGAACATCCGGCGCGATTCCCCGCGGGACTTGATTGTGGTGTATATCCCCGAATATGTGGTCGGCAAGTGGTGGGAGCAACTGGTGCATAACCAGACGGCGCTGCGCATCAAGACCAGGCTGCATTTTGAACCGGGCGTCATGGTGGCCAGCGTGCCGTGGCAGCTCGCCTCCTCCGAAGCGGCCAGAAAGTACCAGGACCTGAGATGAACGATCTGATCGAGCTGACCGTCGGACCCGTGGCCCACGGCGGCCACTGCGTGGCCCGCCACGAAGGGCGGGTGATCTTCGTGCGGCACACGCTGCCGGGCGAGGTGGTGCGGGTTCGCCTGACGGATTACGACGCCGGTGCCAAGTTCTGGCGCGGCGATGCGGTCCAGGTGGTGGAGGCTTCACCCGACCGCGTGCCGCATCCCTGGCCGCTGGCCGATGCCCTGCTGGCCGATGCGGCCGGCAGCCAGGCGGTGGGCGGTGCGGAATTCGGACATATCGCCCTGCCGGTGCAACGCCGGCTCAAGGCCGCTGTCTTTGCCGAGCAGCTGAGGCGGATCGCCGGTGTGGACCGCGACGTAACGGTCGAGGCCACGCCGGCGGAGGCACCCGACGGGCTGGCGTGGCGCACCCGGGTGAGCTTCGACGTCGACGGCGCCGGCCGGCTGGGCATGCACGCCCACCGCTCAAACCGGCTAATCGCCGTCGAAGACATGCCGCTGGCCGTTGCGGGGATCAACGCGCTGCGGCTGTGGGAACTCGACTTCGCCGGCATGGAGCGGGTCGAGGTGGCCGCACCGGCGAACGGTTCCGCCCCGCTGGTGCTGCTGATTCCGCCGGAGGACGCGGAGCCCAAACCGACGGCCGCCCGGGCCGCGGCCATCGCCCGCAGCCTGCCACAGCCGGCGTCGGTCGCCCTATGGCGCCCCGCGGAGCGGACGCTGGAGCGGCTGCGCGGACGGACCTGGGTGGCGGAGAGCGCCCTCGGACACGACTACCGGGTGACCGGCGAGGGATTCTGGCAGATCCACCGCGAAGCACCCGACGTGCTTGGCGGTGCGGTGCTGGCCGGGGTGCGTCCGGAACGGGGGGAGAAAGTGGCGGACCTTTATGCCGGTGCCGGGCTGTTCACCGCCCCGCTGGCAGCAGCCGTCGGACCAGCCGGCAGCGTGCTCTCGGTCGAAGGCTCCCCGGGGACCAGCCGCGACGCGCGCAAGAACCTGCACTCGCAGCCGCAGGTGGAGATCATCCAAGGCCGGGTCGACCGGGTACTGCAGTGGCGCGCGGAAGGCTTCGACGCCGTCGTGCTTGATCCGCCGCGGATCGGCGCGGGCAAGGCGGTGGTCCGGCAACTGGCCGGAGCGGCCCGCCGCGCCGTCGGCTATGTCTCCTGCGATCCCGCGTCCTTCGCCCGGGACCTGGGCTACTTCCTGGCCGAGGGGTGGCGGCTCGAGGACCTGCGGGTGTTCGATCTGTATCCGCACACCCACCACATGGAGTCCTTCGCGCTGCTGGTGCCGGACAAAGTGTGACAGCCAGAGCGTGACAGGCTGGGGACTAGGATGGGAGCAGTGATAGGCGGATTTCCACCGGTTTATGCCGGCTCCAGGCCGGATTCCGGTATCCGTCATGTAGCCGTGAATTAGGAGAACCTAACTAGCGGGCAGTTGACCACCTGACAAAGATAAAGCGTGGCGAGAGGAGTCCAGCTATGAGCAATGTGGACAGCTTCGGTTCCAAGGGCGTACTGAATGTAGCCGGTACCGAATACGAAATTTTCCGGCTGAGCGCGGTGGAAGGCTCCGAAAACCTTCCCTTCAGCCTCAAGGTCCTTCTTGAGAACCTTCTACGCACCGAAGATGGTGCGAACATCACCGCGGACCACATCCGCGCGCTGGCCGGATGGGATCCGGATGCCCAGCCCAACACTGAAATCCAGTTCACCCCGGCCCGCGTCATCATGCAGGACTTCACCGGCGTTCCCTGCGTCGTGGACCTGGCCACCATGCGTGAGGCAGTCCAGGAGCTCGGCGGCGATCCGAAGCGCGTCAACCCGCTGGCTCCGGCCGAGCTGGTCATCGACCACTCCGTCCAGATCGACGTGTTCGGCAACGCCGGTGCGCTCGAGCGCAACATGGAAATCGAGTACCAGCGCAACGGCGAGCGTTACCAGTTCCTGCGCTGGGGCCAGACGGCCTTCGACGACTTCAAGGTCGTTCCCCCGGGAACCGGCATCGTCCACCAGGTCAACATCGAATACCTCGCCCGTACTGTCATGACCCGTGAGGTCGAAGGCAAGCTGCGTGCCTACCCCGACACCTGCGTCGGCACGGACTCCCACACCACGATGGTCAACGGCCTGGGCGTGCTCGGCTGGGGCGTCGGCGGCATCGAGGCCGAGGCTGCCATGCTCGGCCAGCCGGTCTCCATGCTCATTCCGCGCGTCGTCGGCTTCAAGCTGAGCGGTTCCATCCCCGCCGGTGCCACGGCCACCGACGTCGTGCTGACCATCACCGAGATGCTGCGCAAGCACGGCGTGGTCGGCAAATTCGTCGAATTCTACGGCGAGGGCGTTGCCGCGGTTCCGCTGGCTAACCGCGCCACCATCGGCAACATGAGCCCGGAATTCGGTTCCACGGCCGCCATCTTCCCGATCGATGACGTCACCCTGGACTACCTGCGCCTGACCGGCCGCTCGGAGGAGAGTGTCGCGCTGGTCGAGGCCTACGCCAAGGAACAGGGCCTCTGGCACGATCCGTCCCACGAGATCAAGTTCTCCGAGTACATCGAGCTGGACCTGTCCACCGTCGTGCCATCCATCGCCGGCCCCAAGCGTCCGCAGGACCGCATCGAACTGACCCGTTCCAAGGACCAGTTCCGCAAGGACCTGCCGAACTACGTGGGCACCGGTGACGAGGATGCCCTGGACGAGGCCCTGGAAGAGTCCTTCCCGGCTTCCGATGCCCCGGCCATGACCTCCACTGTCCGCCACCACTCCGCCGCCGCCAACGCCGCGGGCCGGCCGTCCAACCCGGTTCCGGTCCAGATGTCCGACGGCCGCGAGTTCATCCTGGACCATGGCGCGGTCTCCATCGCGTCCATCACCTCCTGCACCAACACGTCCAACCCCTCCGTGATGCTGGCGGCCGCTGTGCTGGCCCGCAATGCCGTGGATAAGGGCCTGACGTCCAAGCCGTGGGTCAAGACCTCCATTGCCCCGGGCTCCAAGGTCGTCACCGACTACTACGAGAAGTCCGGCCTGATTCCATACCTGGAGAAGCTTGGCTTCTTCGTGGTCGGCTACGGCTGCGCGACCTGCATCGGCAACTCCGGTCCGCTGGAGGAGGAGATCTCCGCCGCGGTCCAGGCCAATGACCTGTCCATCACCTCGGTGCTGTCCGGCAACCGCAACTTCGAAGGCCGGATCAATCCGGACGTGAAGATGAACTACCTGGCCTCCCCGCCGCTGGTCGTCGCCTACGCCCTGGCCGGTTCCATGGACTTCGACTTCGAGAACGATCCGCTGGGCCAGGACACCGACGGCAACGACGTCTTCCTGAAGGACATCTGGCCGAACCCGGTCGAGGTGCAGCAGGTCATCGACTCCTCGATCGACCAGGAGATGTTCTCCAAGTCCTACGCGAGCGTCTTTGAAGGCGACGAGCGCTGGAAGTCCCTGCCGACTCCGGCCGGCGACACCTTCGCCTGGGACCAGGACTCCACCTATGTCCGGAAGCCACCGTACTTCGAGGGCATGAAGCCCCAGCCGGATCCGGTCGAGGACATCACCGATGCGCGCGTGCTGGCCAAGCTGGGCGACTCCGTCACCACGGACCACATCAGCCCCGCCGGTTCCTTCAAGTCGGACAGCCCGGCCGGTCGCTACCTGCTGGAGCACGGCGTGGAGCGCAAGGACTTCAACTCCTACGGTTCCCGCCGCGGCAACCACGAGGTGATGATCCGCGGTACGTTCGCGAACATCCGCCTGAAGAACCAGCTGCTGGACGGCGTCGAGGGTGGCTTCACCCGCGACTTCACCCAGACCGGTGGTCCGCAGACGTACATCTACGACGCCGCGATGAACTACCAGGCCGAGGGCACCCCGCTGGTGGTCCTGGCCGGCAAGGAATACGGCTCCGGTTCCTCCCGTGACTGGGCCGCCAAGGGCACCGCGCTGCTGGGCGTCAAGGCCGTCATCGCCGAGAGCTACGAGCGCATTCACCGCTCCAACCTGATCGGCATGGGCGTGCTGCCGCTGCAGTTCCCCGCCGGCCAGAACGCGGCCACCCTGGGCCTGACCGGCACGGAGACCTTCTCCGTGGAGGGCGTCACCGAGCTGAATGAGGGACGCACCCCGAAGACGCTGAAGGTCACCGCGACGCCGGAGGAGGGCGGCCAGCCCGTCACCTTCGACGCGGTCCTGCGCATCGATACGCCGGGTGAAGCCGATTACTACCGCAATGGCGGCATCCTGCAGTACGTGCTGCGCCAGATCTCGGCCAGCTAACGGGCCAGCAGGGGAACCTGCCGGCGACAGCCCGGTCCCCTCAGCGGTGGCAAACCGTTGAGGGAACCGGGCTGTTTCGCGTGCAGGCCGTCCCCCGGGCGTTATGGTTAAGGATGCGCCTGCGGCATGTCTGCCCCATCCGCGCAGAGAATTCTTAGTAAGGGGAGGGACCGTTGGGACTTCTGGAAACGATCCAACATCCGCACGACCTCAGCAAACTGGGCCCGGAACAGCTTGAAGAGCTGGCGGAGGAGATTCGCCGTTTCCTGATTACCCACGTCTCGCAAACCGGCGGTCATCTGGGACCGAATCTTGGCGTGGTGGAACTGACACTCGGAATCCACCGGGTCTTTGATTCGCCGCGCGACAGTGTGGTGTTCGATACGGGCCACCAGTCCTACGTCCACAAGCTGCTGACCGGCCGCCAGGACTTCAGCACGCTGCGCCAGCAGGGCGGGCTCTCCGGCTATCCCTCCCGCGCCGAATCGGTGCACGACATCGTGGAAAGCTCCCATGCCTCCTCGTCGCTGTCCTGGGCGGACGGGATTTCCCGGGCGCGAGTGCTGACCGGTGAAGGGGACCGGTACGTCGTGGCCGTCGTCGGCGACGGTGCCCTCACCGGCGGCATGGCGTGGGAGGCCATCAACAACATCGCCGCGGACAAACGCCGCCGCGTGGTCATCGTGGTCAACGACAACGGGCGGTCCTATGCCCCGACCGTCGGCGGAGTTGCCGATTACCTGGCTTCGCTGCGGCCGACCATCGATACCGTCCGCACCCACCGGGTCTACGAAGGCACGCTGGACTGGTGGAAGCACCGGCTGCAGAACGGCGGACCGCTCGGCCGGTTCGTCTACAAGGGCCTGCACGCCACCAAGAAAGGCCTCAAGGACTGGTGGGCACCGCAGGGCCTCTTCGACGACCTGGGCATGAAGTATGTGGGGCCGATCAACGGCCACGACCTTGCCGCCGTCGAAAATGCGCTCCGCCAGGCGCGGAACTACGGCGGGCCCGTCATTGTGCACGCCATGACGCAGAAGGGCCGCGGCTACGCGCCGGCCCGGGCGCATGAAGCGGACCAGTTCCACGCCGTCGGCATCATCGACCCGGAAACCGGCGAGCCCGTCGGCTCCGCTGGCGCCCAGTCCTGGACGTCCGTCTTCGCCGACGAAATTTCCCGGATCGCCGACGAGCGCAAGGATATAGTCGGCATCACCGGCGCCATGCTCATCCCGGTAGGCCTGCATAAATTCGCCGCCAAGTATCCGGAACGGGTTTTCGACGTCGGCATCGCCGAGCAGCACGCGCTGACCAGCGCGGCAGGCATGGCCTACGGCGGACTGCACCCCGTCGTCGCGGTGTACGCCACCTTCCTGAACCGCGCCTTCGACCAGCTGCTCATGGACGTCGCCCTGCACAAGGCGGGCGTGACCGTGGTCCTGGACCGGGCCGGCGTCACCGGCCCGGACGGCGCCAGCCACCACGGCATGTGGGATCTGTCCATGCTGCAGATTGTGCCGGGCCTGCACCTGGCGGCTCCCCGCGACGCCACCCGCCTGCGGGAGGAGCTGCGCGAGGCGGTCGCCATCTCCGATGCTCCCAGCGTGGTCCGTTTCTCCAAGGGTTCCGTGGGGGCGGAGGTTGAAGCGATCGAACGCCTTTCCGACGGCGTGGATGTGCTGGCCCGCCGGCCGGCCGGCTCCACCGACAACGACGTGCTGATCGTCAGCGTGGGTGCGATGAGTTCGCTGGCGCTGAGCGTGTCCGACGGGCTCGGCGCCCAGGGCATCAGCTCCACCGTGGTTGACCCGCGCTGGGTGCTGCCGGTCCCGAAGTCCATCGTCGAACTGGCGGCCAAGCACCGGATCGTGATCTGCATCGAGGACGGCGTGCGCGCCGGCGGCGTGGGTTCGCGGATCCGCCAGGAGATGCGCCAGGCGGGCGTGGATACCGCGCTCAACGAGGTCGGGCTGCCCGTCGAGTTCCTGGACCACGGCACCCGCAGCGAGGTCATGGAGCGCGTGGGGCTGACCGCGCGCCAGGTCACCCAGGATGTCGTGGCGCAGGTGCTGGGCACCAAGGTTCCGGTGGCGCGGCCCCTGGGGCAGGAGTCCCATACCGGCCCGCTGCCGCGGCTCTGAACTGTCCCGCTTCGGAACTGCACGCCAGCCTAACGCCCTCGCGCTAGGCTGGGTTCCATGACTGAATACCGCAGAGTGGGCCACTCCGGACTGACCGTGTCCGTCACCGGCCTCGGGTGCAACAATCTGGGCCGCGCCGATACGGCGACGGAAACCGCCGAGGGGGCTGCCGCCGTCGTCCATGCCGCCATCGACGCCGGGGTGACCTTGTTCGACACCGCGGACACGTACGGCAAGGTTCCCGGACTCAGCGAGGAGCTGCTGGGCAAGGCCCTGCGTGGTCGGCGGGACGACGTCATCGTCGCCACCAAGTTCGGCATGGACGCCCGGGGCGCGAACGGTCCGGACTGGGATGCACGCGGTTCGCGCCGCTATATCGTCCAAGCTGCCGAAGCCTCGCTGCGCCGGCTGAACACCGACTGGATCGATCTCTACCAGTTCCACACCCCGGACCCGCTGACGCCGATCGAGGAGACCCTGGCCGCGCTGGACGATCTGGTGACCAGCGGAAAGGTCCGCTACATCGGCCACTCCAACCGTGCCGGCTGGCAGATCGCGGAAGCTGAATTCACCGCCCAGCTGGGCGGCTATACGCGGTTCATCTCCGCCCAGAACCACTACAACCTGCTGGACCGCCGCGCGGAACTGGAAGTCACCCCCGCGGCCGAAGCCTACGGGCTGGGCGTCCTGCCGTATTTCCCGCTGGCCAACGGCCTGCTGACCGGCAAGTACAAGGGGGGCAAGGCGCCCGAAGGCAGCCGGCTGAGCCGGGTGCGGACGCACATGCTCGAGGACGCCGACTGGGAGCAGCTGGGACAGTTCTCGGCCTTCGCCGAAGAGCGGGGCCTCACCGAGCTCCAGGTTGCATTTTCCTGGCTGGCGGCCCAGCCCGCCGTGTGCAGCGTGATCGCCGGGGCCACCCGGCCGGAGCAGATCCGTGAAAATGCGACGGCGGTCTGCTGGGTTCCGACCGACGACGAACTGGCCGAACTCGATGAGATCTTCCCGACGGTGCCCAAGGTCGCACTGTTCTAGCATGCGCAAACTGCTGCTGGACGTGGACACCGGCATTGACGACGCCCTGGCCCTGGTGTACCTGCTGGCTCATCCGGAAGCCGAGATCCTCGCCATTACCTGCACCGCGGGCAATGTGCCGGCGCGCCAGGTGGCGCAGAACAACCTGGCCCTGCTCGAGCTCTGCGGCCGGTCCGGCATTGAGGTAGCCATCGGCAGCGAAGTGCCGCTGCAGGTTCCGCTGCAAACCACCGAAGACACGCATGGACCGCAGGGGCTGGGTTATGCGGTCCTGCCGGCACCCCGGCAGGGGATTTCGCCGCGCCACGCCGTGGAGGTCTGGGTGGAGGCGGCCCGGGCGCATCCCGGGGAAATCACCGGCCTGGTGACCGGGCCCCTGACCAATCTGGCGCTGGCTCTGGAAGCCGAGCCGCGGCTGCCGGAACTGCTCAGGGGACTGGTGATCATGGGCGGCGCCTTCAACTACGCAGGCAACACGACGCCGACCGCCGAGTGGAACACCTACGTCGACCCGCACGCAGCCAAGGCCGTCTACCGGGCGTACCTGGGAGCACCGGAGGGCCAGCTGCCGATTGTCTGCGCCCTGGAGACCACCGAACGGATCGAAATGAAACCGGAGCACCTGTGGCTGCTGGCGGAGGCCGCAGGCGCTGCGCCGGAACTGCTGGACCCGGCTGATCCGGTGGGGCGGCGCAGCACCTCCGCCAACCGACTGGTGGCCTGCCTGTCCGATGCCCTCCGTTTCTACATGGAATTCCACCGCGCACAGAACCAGGGTTTCCTGGCACACCTGCATGATCCCTTCGCCGCGACCGTGGCCATGGGGGAGGGGGCCTGGGAAACGCAGTTGGCCACCGTGGATGTGGAGGCTGACTCGCCCCTGCTGGCGGGAACCACGATCGCCGACTTCCGCGGCATATGGGGCAAACCGCCGAACGCACGCATTATCACCGGCAATGATCCCGAAGCATGTTTTACCGCACTCATCCAGCGGATTGGCGACCTGGCCCGATCGCTAGGGGAGCCGGCTCAGTAATCCGGCACGGTAGGATGGTTTCCTGCCGGGACAGGCTCCCGCCGCAGGTACCGAGGTGACATAGGTGCTGCCATGATTTCGTGCACCCCACCGAGGACCTATGTCTACATCACTGACTGTCACCGATCCCACCCGGAACACATCACGCCGCTGGCTCGGCTGGCTGGGCGGCGCACTCATCGCCGCAACGTACCTTTTCCTGATCGCCACCCAGCCCGCGGAGATTGTCACCGGCGTCGGAAATCCGGCCGCGCTGGTCACCCTGGCCGGCTTCCTGGCCGGAGCCGTGCTGCTGATCGTCGGCGTCCTGCCGACCCTGCCGACGACGTCGGTCGTCCTCCTGCCGGTGGCGCTGGCCCTCAACATCGCCATCGGCCAGCTCGCCGGCAGCCTCGGCCTGCCGCTGTACCTGGATGCCATCGGCACCGTCCTGGTAGCGGTCCTGGCCGGACCGTCCGCCGGGGCGGCCACGGGTGCCCTGTCCAACATTGTCTGGATGCTGATCAATCCCACCGTGCTGCCGTTCGCCGCCGGCTCCGCCCTGATCGGGTTGCTGGCCGGCTGCGCCGCGCGCTACGGGCTGTTCCGGCGCTTCTACCTGGTCCCGGTTGCCGGCCTGTTCGTCGGCGTGGTGGCCGGCGTCGTCGCTGCGCCCATCGCCACCTTCGTCTTCGGCGGAACCTCCGGTATCGGCACCGGCGCGATTGTCAGTTCCTTCCGCGCCATGGGGGACACGCTGCTGGCGGCCACCACCAAGCAGGGCCTGCTGTCCGATCCGCTGGACAAGGCCGTGGTCTTCACCGTCGTGGCGTTCCTGGTCTACGCCCTGCCGGCGCGGATCCGCCGGCAGTTCCACTTCGTCCGGACCCACAACGTCCTGGCCGGAAACCGCTGACCGAAGCGATGTTCCGGCGCCTCAGTCCGCTGACACTGCTGACCGCCGCCGCGGTGACCATGGTGCTGGCCCTCGTGGTCAACCATTGGGTCTTTTCGCTGGCGGTGATTGCCGGGCTGCTCCTGCCCGGACTCGTCTGGTCCGGGCAGGGCGGGCGGATTGCTGCCGCCGCTGCGCTGCTGGTGCTGCCCATGACGGTGTCCCTGCTGCTGATGCACGCGCTGTTCTTTCCCGAAGGCCGGCAGGTCCTGGCGCAGTGGGGGATCCTCCGTGTCACCGCGGAGGGCCTGCTGTTCGGGATCTCGATGTCCCTGCGCCTGGCCGTCCTGGTCCTGGCCTTCCTGATCTTCTCCTACACCCTCTCGGTGTCCGATCTGATGGCCGAGCTGAACCGCCGCCGCTGGCATCCGAAGCTCGTATTCGTCGTCTGCTCCGCTCTGCAGTTCGCCCCCATCGTCTCCGAGCGTGCGGCGCAGATTTCCGAGGCCCAGCAGGCCCGCGGGCTGGTGCTGCGCCGGGGTCTCAGCTCCCGGCTACGGGCGTTTCTGATGCTGGCGGTACCGCTGGTACTCGGGCTGCTGGTCGACGTCGAGGAACGTGCACGGGCGCTGGAATCCCGCGGCTTCAGCCGCCCTGGACCACGCACCAGCTATGCCGAAACCGTCGACTCCGCCGGGCAGAAGGCCTTCCGCCTGGCCGCAGTCGGTTTCACCGGCCTCTTCACTGCTTACTGGTATGGCAGGGGAGTGTGGCTGTGATCTCCCTGGAGCTGGCCCGGTTCAGCTATCGCCCCGGTGACCGGCCAGTGCTGGCCGGCATCGGCTTCGAGGTGGCCCCCGGCAGCAGCCTGGCCATCGTAGGCGGCTCCGGCTCCGGCAAGACCACCCTGGCCAGGATCCTCGCCGGCCACCTTCCCGGACCGGGGCACGGGCAGATGCTGGGCACCCTCGGGCTTGGTTCCGAGCAGATCTCCTTCCAGGGCCTGGCCGACGATCCGCAGCTCGATTTCCCCGCCTGGAGCTCGCTGGTGGGCTACGTCAGCCAGAACCCGCGGACGCAGCTCTCCACCGTCAAGTCCACGGTGGCCGAGGAACTGGCCTACGGCCTGGAAAACCAGGGACTCGAGCGCCGGCTGATCCGTGAGCGGGTAGCGGCCGTGGCGGAAAGACTGGGCCTGGGCCCGCTGCTGGACCGCTCCCCGCTGCACCTTTCGGGCGGTCAGTTGCAGAAGCTGGTCATCGGCTCCATGGCCGTGACCGGCCCCAAGGTCCTGATCCTCGATGAACCCGAAGCAGGATTGGACGCACCGTCCCGGGCTGCCCTTCGGCAACTGCTGGACGAACTCCAACGGAACGGCGTGGCCCTGGTGGTCTGCGGTCAGTCCCTCGATGGGTTCGCGCGGCAGGCGGAGGACATGATCGTCCTGGACGAAGGCCGGTGCCGCTTCCGCGGACCGTGGCAGAGCGTGGTCCGGGCACCCGAGGTCGCCGCGCTGCCGGTCTTCGGCAATCCCTATGTTGAGCTGGCGCGCTTCGTGGAACCCGCGGAGGACGCCCGCGCGCTGCCCGTCGATGAGGCGGAGACGGCAGCCTATTTTGCGCCGCGGCTCCGGGGTGAACCGGCAGCGTACGACGGCGGTGCCTCCGTTGGCGCCGCAGCTGTGGCGACGCCCGCTGCGGCTTCGCCCGCCGCGCCGCTCGCCGTCGTCGAGCACGCACGGTTCACGTATGGGCAGCCGGCCAAGCGCCGGCAACGGTGGCTGGCGCCGGCTGTGGGCCGCCGCCGCGGCCACGGAACGGACCCGGCCCTTGACGATGTGTCGCTGGAGATCAGGCCCGGTGAGCGCATCGCCGTCATGGGGCCGAACGGTGCCGGCAAGACCACGCTGCTGCGCCAGCTGAATGGTCTGGCCAAGCCACAGGCCGGCCGCTCGGTCGTCGCCGGCAGGGATACCGCGCACCATCCGGTCGGTCACTTGGCCGGCGAAGTTGGCTATCTTTTCCAGAACAGCGACAACCAGCTCTTCGAACGCACGGTGGAACGCGAAGTGGGATTCGGTCCCAGGAACCAGCGGCTGGACAAGGCCGTCGTGGCGCACCGGGTGGCCGATGCACTGTACCGGACGGGCCTGGAAGCAGCCGCGGGGGAGCACCCCTACGAGCTTGCCGGCTCGGACCGGAAGCGTGTGGCCCTGGCATCCATCGTGGCCGCCGGGCCGAAACTCTGGGCGTTGGACGAGCCGACCACATCACTGGACAAGGCTGGTGTGGAACTGCTGCAGTCCCTGATCGCCGAACACACGTCCACCGGCGGGGCGGCCGTTCTGGTGACACACGATATGGACTTCGCGGCAGCGGTGTGCGGCAGGCTGATCGTCATGGACCGGGGCCGTATCGTCGCCGACGGCCCGTTTGGCAAGGTCGTTGAAAACCTCTTTACCTTGGAGGCTGCCTTGGAGGATGCGGCGGCCTTGCGCTCGCCGGCAGGATTGGTGCCGCCGAGGATCTGGCGCCTGGCCGGGCTGCTCGGACTGGAATTGAAGGCCATTACTCCGGCGGGTTTTGCCGCCGCGCTGGACAGGGGGAGGGCATATCCTCTGACTGTGCCGTAGCTGCTTAGGCGGTGCTGGTGTTGTCAGGCCTTCTCATCGGCAGCGGACAGCACCTGCCATAGGTGACCGTCCGGATCGGCGAAGACGCCGACGTAGCCCCATGCCTGCTGGCCGGGTTCGACGACGATCTCCCCGCCCGCGCGCCGTGCGCGCTCCACAGCGCTGTCCACGTCCTGCCGTCCGGACACCGGCAGCGCCATCAGGCATTCGCTCACCTCCGGCTCCGCGGTAGTCCGGTTCCCTGTCACCCAGCCGAAGCCGCCGGTCGGGATGAACATCAGGCGGAGGCCCGGGTTGAGCTCGAACTGCAGTGGTTCGGGGACGCCGTCGTCGGCAAGATCGCCGACAGGGCTGAAGCCCAGGCCCTGCGTATAAAAATCGAATGACGTCTTCCGGTCCGACGTCGGCAGGGCGATCGTAATTGGTCCTGGTGCGTAGGTAGATTCGGCCATAACTGCTCCGTTCGTCCAGTACTTACAGGATTCAGTCCCGCTGGACCCGCAGTCTACCGGGCCGGGGCCGGGAGCAGGAGAGCATGCTGGTTCCGTAGCCTCGCGACACGGTTGGCAAGCGTTTGCCACGCGCTGGGCGCCGGAGTACTATATTCAACGCTTCAAGTACGCCTCATCGACGAGGCGTCCGCCCGCGGCAGTGCGCCTGGGCGAGCCCGCGCTTCCGGCTGTTCGGGCCGGTCGTCCACCAATAGGATCAGTATGTCAACCATTAAATCCGGCCCGATCCATGTCACGAGTGACCTGGCCGATCCGTATGCCCTGAATCCCAGGGACATTCAGGAGCCACCCACAACCTTGCGGGGTCGGTTCAAGTTCCTTGGCCCGGGGATGATCACCTCCGCCGCCGTCGTCGGATCCGGCGAACTGCTGACCGCAACGACGCTGGGTGCCGAGGTCGGTTTCATACTCCTCTGGCTGGTTCTGGTCTCCACCTTCATTAAGGTGTGGGTGCAGGTCGAGCTGGGCCGCTGGTCCATTTCGACCGGCAAGGTCGCAGTGACCGGTTACGACGAGGTCCCGCCGAGAATCGGCAAGCGCGGCTGGATGGCCTGGCTCATCCTGCTCATGTTCGTCCAGTTCCTCACCAGCCAGGCCGGCGTCATCAGCGCGTCAGCCTTCGCCTTCTCCTCGCTGCTGCCGATCGGCGGTGACCCGTACTCCTTCGTGTCGATCGGCAGCTGGGTGGCGATCCTGGTCGCCATCGCCATCGCGATCCACGTGACCAACAAGTACACAGTGGTGGAGCGGATCTCGACGGCTCTAGTCCTGCTCGTCGCGGTCTTCGCTGTTGTCATGGTGTTCGCGATCCAGGGCACCGAGTTCTCCTGGACCGCGGGGGATCTCGGCGACGGCATGCGGTTCCAGATCGCCCTCGGCTCGATGGGCGTCGCCCTGTCGATGTTCGGCCTCACCGGTGTCGGCGCCGGTGAAATCACCGCCTACACCTACTGGTGCGTCGAGAAGGGCTACGCCGCCTGGACCGGCCAGAACGACGGTTCCGAGGCGTGGACCAAGCGCGCCCGGGGCTGGATCTCCGTCATGAAGCTCGACGCGTGGGTCTCCTGGCTCGTCTACACCGTCTCGACCGCCGCGTTCTACATGCTGGGCGCCGCCGTCCTGCACCCACAGGGAATCGTACCGAAGGGCGACGAGGTCATGGGTACGATCTCCAGCATCTTCTCGACGCAGGTCGGCCAGTGGGGCGCCGTCGTGTTCCTCATTGGCGCCGGCATTGCCCTCTTCAAGACGATCATCGCCAATGTCCCGAGCCTCGGCCGCCAGGTGGGGAACACATTGGCTGTGTTCGGCGCGTTCGACTGGAACAACCAGAAGCAGCGCGACCGCTGGATGCGCGTCATCATGATCGTTCTGCCCATCGTGTGGGGCCTGTTCGGCACCATCGTCTCGTCGCCGCTCGCCCTGGTGGTCCTCGCGGGCATCCTCAACGCCGTCTTCCTGATGGGCGTCGCGGCCGCGACCATCTACCTCTCGCACCGGCAGACCGATCCGCTGGTCAAGGACGGCAAGGCATTCACTGTGATGCTTCTGGTCTCCGCAGCGGCGGTCTTCTTCGTCGGCGTCATGGGCCTGATCAATACATTCTGAGACTCCATACATTTTGATTCGCCGGCAGGTGGATAGAGAGGAGAGCGGCGCGTGAAGGCTGTCGTCGTACATGGACAGAACGACCTGAGGGTCGAGGAGGTCGCGGACCCGGTCTGCGGCGGCGGCGAGGTCCTCGTGGAGATGGAGTGGGGAGGCATCTGCGGTTCGGATGTCTCGTACTGGAAGAGCGGCGCCTCCGGCACCGCCATCCTCAAGGATCCGCTGGTCCTGGGCCACGAAGTCGCCGGCCGCGTGGCCCAGATCGGCCCGGCCGCGGCCGCGGAACTCGCGGAGCGCGGGATCGACGTCGGCACCCCGGTGACGATCCACCCCGCGACTCTGGTCGGCGAGTACGACGTCGCGCCGGAGATCGCCGGGCGCACCAACCTGTGGCCGGAAGTCCGCTACTTCGGTTCGGCGGCCTTCCAGCCGCATGAACAGGGCGGATTCAGCCGGTTCCGCATGGTGCGCCCGGATCAGCTGCGGGTGGTTCCCGCGAACGTTTCGACGAAGGAAGCCGCACTCGCCGAACCGTTTGGCGTGGCGCTGCACGCTGTTTCACGGGCCGGAGATGTGGCGGGCCGTACAGTGCTCGTCAACGGCTGCGGTCCGATCGGTGCCCTGGCCGTCGCCGCGGCCAAATCGTCCGGTGCAGAACGCGTGGTCGCCGCCGACCTCTCCGATGCGGCCCTCGACATCGCCCGCCGCATGGGAGCGGATGAGACGGTGAACCCGGGGCGGGCCGGTGTCCTGCCGCAGGACGTCGACGTCGCGATCGAGGCATCCGGTGCGCCGCGGGCGCTCGGTGGCGTCATCGCCGCGGTCCGCCGCGGCGGGATCATTGTCCAGGTCGGCAACCTGCCGGCGGGCGAGGTGTCCGCTGCCCTGGGGAACATCGTGACCCGCGAGATCGACTACCGCGGCTCGTACCGGTTCGTCGACGAGATCTCCCGGGCGCTCGAGCTCATGGCGGATGGCGTGGACGTCCGGCCGCTGATGACGCACGAGGTGTCGATCGACGAGGCTGTTCGCGGTTTCGAACTCGCGGCCGACCGGTCGACGGGCTCGTCAAAGGTCATGATCCACCTCGGCTGAGGGCACGGCTGAAGCACTGATATGTAGGCTTGCGTGGGGCACGTGACTGGAGCAGGGACGGGTGCCACACCGCACGGAGGATTCGGCTGGAGCAATCCACCCAGCAGACCGTCGTTGTCTTCACCGCCGCTGAGGGTGCCGTTCAGGATGTCCGGCTATTGGGCCGGGTGGAGCTGCCGGTGCCGGCGCCACAGCAGGGCGGCGGTGACGATGTAACAGGCCGGCCACCAGATCATCACGAGCCGCCAGGCGCCTTCTCCGCCGGCCAGGGTGATGGCCCAGCTGCCGAGCGATACTGCCAGGGCCAGGAACAGGTAGATCCGTGTGCGGTGCAGCCAGACGTAGGGCAGGAAGTGCGCACCGCCGATGGCGGCGAACGCGGCGGGCACCAGCGCCGGGTTCAGCGTGTACATCATGATGACCGCCGGCAGAGCGAGGATCTGCACCATGGCCAACTGGACTGAAAGGGACCGCAGCGGATGGTCCGCCGCCATCGGACCGGTGCCCAGTTTGCGCTCCAGAGCGAACGCCAGCGGCAGGGCGACTCCGCCCTGGAACACCGCCACCAGCACGGCCACATTCAGGGGCAGGAAGAAGGAGAGCACTGCTGCGATCGAGAGGGTCAGGGCAAAGGCGATCAGCCAGGCGGCGCCCTGTGCCGCCGTTCCCGACGCTGGGCGCCGGGCTTCGTCTACCGTCCATTCACGGGTTATCTGTTCAGTCACCGAGCTATTCAAACGGCATTCATTGGTCAAGACAATCAGGAAACTGATCAACAGCAGGCGGCGTGTTTTCAGGCGAAAAGGCGGGATACGATTCCGTTCTTGTCGCCACCATGGTCGCTGCTGATAGCAGTCCACGCCGTCGCCGCCGCGTATTCGATCTTATTCGGTGCCTTCCAGTTGCTGGGCAGAACCAAGGGCGGCCGGCTGCACCGGTCGTTCATGCGGGGCAGCTATTTCGGTGTGCTAGGAGCCTTTATCGGGGTGGTTGCCGTGCCCGACGGGCGGATTCCGCAAATGGCCGTCCACGACCTGCCCGGCCTGTCCCTGTGGCTCACCTCAATCATCCTCACGGCCACGTTCACCGTCCTGGGGGTCACGCTGCTGGGCAGGAAGGCGGACAAGGCCGCTCCTGAGCCCTCGAAACGGCTGTGGGCAGCTGAGACCTGCCACCACCCGGTGTAGCGGACTATTCGTGTCTCCCAGGCAGCGGCCGGAACTGTCTCAGGGCAGGCCGCTGCAACCGGCCTGCCATAGCGCCGGTTACAGCGGCCTCATCGATATGGATGAGCCCGTATCCCTTTACAAGGTGATGACTACTGCTCGAAGAAGTTCGCCTACGGAGTCATTTATCCTCGAGTTAATGGATGTCGTCGGCAGACTTGGGCACCGCGGGCAGGGAACCAGTCGGGTGAGGCATCCGCGGGGTGAGCACAGAGGCGGCATCGGTCTCGGACGAGTAGGTCAGGAACGCCAGGTGGGCTTCGAATCGGTCCAGCACGTCGTCGATCACCTGCTGCTTGGTCAGGCCCATCAGGTCATAGCCCTCGGACCCGGTTTGGGCGAACACCTCGAGCCGGTAGTAGACGTCCGTCTCCCGGGTCATCCGCCCGCCGAACATCGGGACCGGTGCTTGGACCACCGCGACCTGATAATGGAAGTCGCGGAACTCGTTCATGCGCACCACCAAGGTGGGTTCGTCAATGTTGGTCTCCGAGTTGGGCATCGCGCCCAGTTCCAGGGTGTAACCCTGCTTCTGGAACTCCTCGGCGATGTCGTTCAAGGCTGGTTGCACCACCCGATCGATGAACTGCGCAACCGCCTTCTTGGACGGGAAGGCGCGCAGTCCGGCCAGTCGCTGGCGCCAGGATCGCTCGGGGACGTTGCCGCCGGTGACCGCCGCAGCCGAACGACGGCGCAACACCTGGCCCTCGCGTTCGGCGCGTTCCATGCGCAGTACCTTGGAGAACGAGGCCATCACCAGGTAGGCGATGATCGTCACCGGGAGTGCGAAGATCAAGGTGGCGTATTCCATGGTGGTCACGCCGCCGGCCACCAGCATGGCCACCGTGAGGACTGCGGTAAGTACAGCCCAGAAGATGCGCAGCCACTTGGCACCGTCTTGGGAGGGATCCGGGATGGAGGAGGAGAAGTTGGACATCACCATGGCACCGGAGTTGGCACTGGTGAGGTAGAACAGCAGCCCGGACAGGGTGGCCAGGCCGATGAGGAATGCCGCTCCCGGGAACATCTCCAACAGCGCGTACCAGCCTGCCTCAGGGCTTTCCATGGCCAGCTCGGCGAACTCGGTGTTGCCGCTCTCCACCTCATGAAGTGCGGAGTTGCCGAAGAGGGAGACGATAATGAAATCGCACAGCACCGGGGCGCTGATCGCCGCGATCACGAACTCACGCAGGGTGCGGCCGCGGGAGATGCGGGCCAGGAACAGGCCCACGAAAGGACCCCAGGCCATCCAGAATGCCCAGAAAAACAGGGTCCAGCCGCCCATCCACTCCGCTCCGCCAGGTTCGTAGGCGAAGGTCTGCAGGGTGCGCTCGGGCAGAGTGAGCACGAAACGGCCAATGTTCTCGACCAGCGCGTTGAGCAGGAAAGCGGTCTGGCCGGTGACGAGGATGTAGAGCATCATCGCCGCCGCACTCCAGAGGTTCAACTCGGAGATCCAGCGGATGCCCCTGTCAACGCCGGAGGTGCAGGCTGCCACGGTCAGGATCACTGCCACAACCACCAGGGCGATCTGCAGGCTCAAACCTTCCGGCAGACCGAACAGCCAGGAGAAGCCCACGTTGAGAAGCACTACGCCAATGCCCATGGAGGTGGCCACGCCGAACACGGTGCCGACCAGGGCGAAGATGCTGATGGTGTCTCCCAGCCCGCCGCGTACCCTCTTGCCCAGCAACGGGTACAGGGCGGCACGGATGGACAGCGGCATGCCCCACCGGTACGCGAAGTAGCCCATGGCCATCCCCAGCAGGGCGTACATGGACCAGCCGGCCACGCCGTAGTGGAACATGGTCCAGACGACCGCGTCCTGGGCGGCGGCGGTCCCGCCCTCCCCGGTGGGCGGGTCGATGTAATGGGTGATCGGCCCGGTCACCGAGTAGAAGAGCATATCGATCCCCACGCCCGCGGCGAAGAGCATGGCCACCCAGGTGAACAGGTTGTACTGCGGGCGGGAGTGGTCTGGTCCCAGGCGGACGCTGCCTTCTTTGGAGAAGGCCACCCACAGCACGAACAGGATCACCAGAGTTACGGTGAGCACGTAGTACCAGCCAAGGTTGGTGGCGATCCAACTCACCCAGGTCTGCATGGTGGACCGGGCATTGTCCGGCATCATCATGGCCCAAACCGAGAAGGCCAGGATCACTACGGAGGAAATGATAAATACCCGCCATTTAACCTGCGGGCCCCGGTGCTCCACAAGCTCTGCTGGTCCTTTGCCCAGGTCGCTGCGGGAGATCGGAGTGGGATTGTCGTGGTCCCAGGAAGGCCTGCGGCGCTCGGTGCCGCCGAACTGGCGGCGCTCAATGGGTGGCCGCTGCCCGCCCTGTGCCGTTCTCTCAACCGTGCCGTTTCCTGCGGCTCCGTCGGTGGACGTCGGCTCGCGGCGTTGCTCTGAGTCGTTGCCGAATTTCTCTCCAGCCACGAGAACACCCCTTTCTTCGGGACAGGGGCCGCACGTTGCCGTGGGCACCCCATCATGCGGATACTGCAGAAATCAGTTGCAGCAGGTCATTAGGTCAGATGCCGTGGTAGAACGACAGCCAGAACTTCCTCCATGTCCTCCATGGGATATCCAGTTGAGACTATGTCCTGCGGAGCCGGGTGACAGCCGTGAACGCACGCCCCATGAGGTGTCCGCTCAAGGTTGGAAATAAAACACCTGAGCTAACCACGTCATCTGTTATTTTCGACGGCGTCGGTATCCCCGCTGCTCGCAGGGACGCCATGAGTATCACGGGAAGTCTTCAGGACTCGGATTTGCTGTCTCCGTCACTGCGGGAGCTCCGGCGGCTTGGCGCAGGTACTGGTAAACGGTCTCCCGGCTCAGCCCGTACTCCTTGGCGAGCGTGGATTTCGGGATTCCGGCGGCGGCGCGGCGGGCCAGTTCGGCGGTCTGCTCGGCGGACAGGGTCTTTTTTCGTCCCCGGTATGCGCCGCGCTGTTGGGCCAGGGCAATGCCTTCTCGCTGGCGTTCCTTAATCAGGGATCGTTCGAATTCGGCGAAGGCGCCCATGACCGAGAGCATGAGGTGGGCCATCGGGGAGTCCTCGTCGGTGAAGACCAGGCCTTCCTTGACGAACTCCACCCGCACTCCATTGCTGGTGAGCCTCTGGACGAGGGAGCGGAGGTCGTCCAGGTTGCGGGCCAGCCGGTCCATGCTGTGCACCACCACGGTGTCTCCCTCGCAGGCGCAGCGGAGCAGTTCGGTCAGCTGCGGCCGGGCCGTGTCCCGGCCCGAGGCCTCGTCGGTGAACACCTGGTCCAGGACCTGGCCCTCGAGCTGGCGCTGCCCGTTCTGGTCCAGGGTGCTCATGCGCATATACCCGATCCGCTGACCTGCCATGCAGCCTCCAATCCCAAAGTGTCAGGTAGAACTCTATGACTTCATTCTTTACTTGTCAAGAATTGAGAAATCAGGCTCTATTCTGACGGCTTTTCAGCAGCTCGTCTGACGTCAGGTTGGGGTGTACTTCAATCCGATGCACCCGATTCGACTCCGAAAGCCAGAGTCTCCCGCATGGCGCCGGTTGTTCGCCGGCCTGGCTCCGTGCCGGGCCTTGGTGTTCCGTGGGGAACCGGCGTGCCCGGCAAGCGTGGCCGCCGGGTAGTTATTCGGCCGTGGTGGCGAAGCGTGACGCGCCACGTCCGTCGAGTCTGCCGCCGGGCAGTGGTCGGCCGGAGATCGCAAGAAGTAAGTCGATTGCTTGGCCGCGGACTTCCGATCCTTTTCCTATGGCCAGATCGATGTCAGTGGCGACCAGGTGCACGCCCTGGGCTCTCTCCTTGCCGCCGCCCATCGCGACGCTGACGCCAGCCTGATAATCAATGGCGGCCACGACAGACCTAACGGGGTAGGCCGATTCGATCCCGAGCGGACGCCGGATATCCTCGCCATGCACAAAGGCTTCGACCAGGCGCGTAGCCAGCGGGGCCGGCGGGGTCCTGGTCAAGGCGGCCACCGAGTGCATCGCATGCAGCGTCTGGCGGGGATCGGCCCGCTTTTCCCGCCCAACGCCGATCGCATTGTCATGGTCAAAATCGAAACGCGCGGCGATCATCCGCCGAACGAAGTCGATCCGGCCCGTCTTCGCCGTGTCCACCAGGTGCGCGAGCACGTCATGGACGTTCCACCCGGGACAGAGGGAGGGGGTCCGCCAATCCTCCGGTGACAGGTCGGATAGGTCCTCGATAAGGCTCCGTCGTTCGGTATGTACGATCGGCCACACAGCCGCTTTGTCCAGCTTCGCCATATCACCATTGGATCAGTAGGTTGCACATCCTGGCCATGGGGGTCCGTCCTGTGTGGGCGTAGCGGAGCGCGTCGGCCCTCGAGAATTTCGGTTAGCCGCGCGTACTAATGCGCGATGAGGGCATGGCCGGGGTCATCCGGGGCCGGGCCCACCGGACCACCGTGCCCGGCAGGGAGGGCAGCGGGCCGGGGATCTGCTCAACCGCGAGTTCACCGCCGAGAGGCCAACTACGGATGGGTCACCGACTTCACCTACGTCAGAACGTGGGCAGGCTTCGCCTACGTGGCGTTCGCGATCGACCTGTATTCACGGGCCATCGTGGGCTGGCCGCGGCCATGTCCAAGGACACAGACCTGGTCCTGACCACCCTAAAGATGGCCCTGTGGCGGCGCGACCACGACGGGCACCGGGTGCCGGAGAGGATGATCCACCTCTACAGCCTCGCCAGTTCCGGGTGGAACAGCTTCCCGTTCACCCGTTCCGAGGCTCCGCAGTGGTCCAGATAGGGCGTGATGCCGCCGAGGAACATCGGCCAGCCGGCGCCAAGGATCATGCACAGGTCCACATCCTCCGGTCCTGCAACGACGCCCTCGTCCAGCATGCGTCTGATTTCGTCCGCGAGCGCATCCTGGGTGCGGCGCAGCACCTGGGCCGGCGTCGACGGGGAGGTGCCGAAGTCCAGCAGCGCCAGGGTGCCCTCAGGCACCCGCTGTGTGCCGCCGTCGTCCGTCCACAGCCCCTTGATGCCGGCGTCGATCAGCTTCTGCTGGTTGGCGGAAACATAGAAGCGGTCCCCGAACGCTGCGTGCAGGGACTCCTGGACGTGCTGGCCGACGGGCAGTCCCACCAGGGCGAGCAACCTGAATGGTGTCATGGGCAGGCCCATCGGGCGCAGGGCATTGTCCGCGGTGGCCGCGTCCGTGCCTTCGTCGAAGACCTTGGTGATTTCGCCGAACATCCTCCCCAGGATCCGGTTGACCACGAAGGCGGCCGCGTCCTGGACCAGCACGGCGGTCTTCTTGAGCTGCCGGGCGGTTTCGAAGGCTGTCGCCAGCACGGGGTCAGCGGTCCGGGGCGCCCGCACGATTTCCACCAGCGGCATGACGGCGACCGGGTTGAAGAAGTGGAATCCGACCACCCGTTCCGGATGCTGCAGGTCCGCGGCCATCGCGGCTACGGAGAGGGAGGAGGTGTTGGTCGCCAGGATGCACTCGGGGGAGACGATGGCCTCCAGCTCGGCGAAGACCTGCTTCTTCACGGACAGCTCCTCGAAGACGGCTTCAATGACGAAATCCGCGTCGGCGAATACGTCCTTGCCGACAGAGCCCGTGACCAGCGCCTTGGTGCGGTTGGCGGCGTCCGCTGAGATCCGGCCCTTGGCCAGCAGCTTGTCCACCTCCGCATGGACAGCCGCAACGCCCCGGTCCACCCGGGCCTGGTCGATGTCCGTCATCACTACAGGCACCTTGAGCTGACGGGCGAACAGCAACGCCAGCTGCCCCGCCATCAGGCCGGCTCCCACAACGCCTACCTTGGTCACGGGACGTGCCAGCTTCCGGTCAGGTGCTCCAGCCGGGCGCTTGGCGCGCTTCTGCACAAGATCCAGGAAGGCGTACACGGTAAACCGGAATTCCGGGGTCTGCATCAGTTCGGCAAGGACCTCGCACTCAGCCGCTGCGGATTCCTCCCTGGTCCAGTTCCGCCCCTTGTCCATCAGGTCAAGGACTTTGGCGGGGGCGGGCGAGGCATTCCCTGTCTTCGCTTCCACGAAGGCGCGGCCGCGTGCGACGGCGGCATCCCACCGTTCGTCGTCGGCGTCGCCTAGGTCTGCGCGCCGGATGCGGACGGCATCCGTAGCAGCGCCGCCGCTGAGTATCCCGGCGGCCCAGACCAGCGACTGCTCCAGGAAGTCCGCCGGCTCGAACACAGCATCGGCGATGCCGAGCCTGTAGGCCTCCGGGCCGGACAGCAGGCGGTTGTTGCTCAGCGGATTTTCGATCATGACCTTGACCGCGTTCTCCGGGCCGATCAGGCGGGGAAGCAGGTAGACGCCGCCCCAGCCGGGCACTAGGCCCAGGAAGGATTCCGGGAGGCCGAGGGCACTGGCTCCGCTGGAGACGCTGCGGTAGGTCGAATGGAGGGCCACTTCCAGACCGCCGCCCAGTGCCACCCCATTGATGAAGGCGAAACTGGGCACGCCCAGGTCCGCGAGCATTCCGTAGACTTCGTGGCCCAGCTGGGCCATCCACAGCCCATGCTCCTTCTCCGTCAGTGACTTCACGGCTGAGAGATCCGCACCGGCCACGAAGTAGTACGGCTTGCCGGTGATGCCTACGGCGTCGATCTCCTTGGCAGCCGCGCGCCCCTTGAGGTCTTCCAGGACAGTGCCCAGCTCAAGGAGCGTATTGGGGCCGATGGTGGTCGGACGGCTGTGCTCCAGCCCGTTGTCCAGGGTGATCAGGGCCAGGGTCCCCGCGCCGTGGGACAAGGCGATGTCCTGGACGTGGGAATGGGTGACGGTCTCGTCCGGGAACCGCTCGCCGAGTTTCCGGTAATCACCGATGCTCATGCTGCATCTCCTTCGCTGTATCCGGCATGGTGCGGGTTCTCCCAGATCACGGCCGCGCCCATGCCCAGTCCAACACACATGGTCGTCAGGCCGTAGCGCACCGATGGATCCTCTTCGAACTGGCGGGCCAGCTGGGTCATCAGCCGGACCCCGGAGGAGGCCAGCGGGTGCCCGACGGCGATAGCGCCGCCGTAGCGGTTAACCCGGGGATCGTTGTCGGCGATGCCGAAATGGTCCAGGAAGGACAGCACCTGCACGGCGAACGCCTCATTGATCTCGAACAGGCCGATGTCGGCGATCGACAGTCCTGCCTGGCGGAGGGCTTTCTCCGTGGCGGGCACCGGACCGATGCCCATCACCTCCGGTTCGACGCCGGCGAAGGCATAGGAAACCAGCCGCATCCTGACCGGCAGCCCAAGTTCGGCGGCAGCATCGGAGGATGCGAGCAGCGCGGCGGTGGCGCCGTCGTTCAGGCCCGCCGAGTTTCCCGCGGTGACCCGGCCATGCGGCCGGAAGGGAGTGCGCAGGCCGGCAAGATCCTCCACTGTGGTCCCGGGCCGGGGCGGTTCGTCCGCCGTGTTCAGGCGCCAGCCCTGCTCCGGCTTCATCGTTGCCACGGGTACCAGATCGGGCTGGATCTGCTCATTGGCGTAGGCCTTGGCCAGCTTGGCCTGGCTGGCGGCAGCATAGGCATCGGCGCGTTCCTTGGTGATGGCGGGGAAGCGATCATGCAGGTTCTCCGCCGTGTTTCCCATGTTCAGCGCAGCCGGGTCCACCAGCCGCTCGGACATGAACCGGGGATTCGGGTCCGCACCGGCGCCCATGGGATGGTTGCCCATGTGCTCCACGCCCCCGGCGACCACGACGTCGTAGGCACCGAAGGCGATGCCGGACGCCGTCGTCGTCACCGCGGTCATCGCGCCGGCGCACATCCGGTCGATGGCAAAGCCGGGGACCGTTCGGGGCAGGCCGGCCAGCAGGGCCGCCGTGCGGCCGATGGTCAGGCCCTGGTCACCGGTCTGCGTCGTGGCGGCAATGGCGACGTCGTCAATCCGCTCCGGGGGCAGCTCCGGATAGCGCCGCAGAAGCTCGCGGATGCATTTGACCACCAGGTCGTCCGCCCGGGTGCCGGCATAGATGCCCTTCTCACCGGCCTTGCCGAAAGGGGTCCGGACGCCGTCGACGAAAACGACGTCGCGGAGCTGCCTGCGGGTGCGGGGTACGGGACGGCTGTCAACGCTCACTTGGAACTCCTCGCTGAGATAAGGGGATCGCCAACGGTCATGTTACTTGCTAGTAACTTAGCTGGCAAGGCGCCCGGACCGGGGACGTTCCCCCGGCCGGGGGAGCCGCTTCCCTCCGGCGCGGGGTCCGCCGCCGGGGCCGCGGCGGAAGAGTATTTGCCATGACACAGAACAGCAGCGTAGCTGCGAAAACAGGAAACCGTTCGACTACCTTAATGGCCGCTGTTCCGACACTGGCAGCGGCGCTCTCTACGGTCTATCTCGCCGGAATGCTGCTGTGGCGGCTGGCCGGCCACGAATTCCCGGTGGGCACCGGCTACGGCGGAGCCCTCTATCTCCTGATGGATGTGCCGTCCGAACCGCTCGGACTGGCGCTGGCACTGCTGGCCGCCGCGGGCAGTGTCCTCGGTTTGGCTGTGCTGTATGCCGGCCCCCGCCGGGCGCTGCTGCGGCTGGTGCAGGGCTACGCCGGGGTCCTAGCAGTGCTGGCACTGGTCCTTCTGGGGGATGCGGGTGTGCTGGCAGTGCTGGGATACCTGCCGTTCATCGTGATCAACCTCCTCCTGGGCATGCCCGCGGCGGAGCTGTTCGCGAATCTGGACGGCCCGGCGCTGCTGCACCAGGTGGTGCTGTCTGCAGTGGCGGTGCTTTGGGCGCTGGCTTCGGTGGACGTTGGCCGCAGAATCCGCAACGCCTGCCGGCGCTGCGGCCGCACGTCCGAAGGTTCCGGCTGGAGGTCGGCTGCCGCGGCCGGACGCTGGGGCCTTCCGGTGACCATTGCCGCCGTCGTCATTCCCCTGCTGTATGCGGCGACCCGGTTTGCCTGGGTGGCCGGCATCCCGCTGGGAATCGATGCCGAGTTCCATCGGGGGATGGTGGAGAGTGGCCAGCAACTGGCCGGGCTGGGGCTGGCCTCCATGGCCGTGGTTGGCGCCGTCCTGACGGCGGGACTGGTCCGGCCGTGGGGCGAAAGGTTTCCGCGCTGGATGCCGGGCCTGGCAGGACGGCGGGTTCCGGTGATGCTGGCGGTGCTTCCGGCGACAGCCGTGGCGGTGAGCATCGTGCCGGCAGGCCTGTCCATGATCCTGGGAGTCACGGCGCCGCCGAACGCGCTGCAGCTGACGCCGGCCAACTTGGCAGCCTTCGGCCCAGCCCTGCTCTGGCCGGTGTGGGGCGTGGCGCTGGGAGCCGCTACATTGGCCTACTATCTGCGGCGCCGGGGCGCGTGCCCGGACTGCGGCCGGCAGGGATGATGGCTGCACGGATGATGGCGGGCTGGCGTAGGCAACAATGGACCTTGTGCGCAGAATCCGGACCAGCTGGCTGAGTTACGGGATATTCCTCATGATTGGGGGCCTGTTGGCCGTCCCGTTCCTGACCATGGTCTTTTGGACCAACCAGGTGGAGGCCAACAGCCGGGGGGCGTGGCTTCCCACCGCGCTCGCCGCGCTCCTGACCTCCCTGCCAGTGCTGGTTCCGGCGGTGCTGCCGGCCACCCGGGTGCTGGAACGCACGGCCCTGCGGGAGCTGCTGGGACTGGAGCTGCCGGAGCCGGAAGGCAAAGCGACGGCATGGGATGTGGTCCGCGGCGGCCTCTGGTACGTTTTCCATCTGCTGTCCGGGACCTGGCTGATCGTGGCGCTGGTCATCGGGATACCGTCCCTGGCCACGGTGGCGATCTTCGCGGCGACCGGAGATCTCCGGACAGTCGACGGCGTGGCCGACTCGCTCTTCGGCGCGGGCACCGGCGGAGCGGCCCTGCTGGCCGGCGTTACGGCGGCGCAGCTGGCGCTGCTGGTTCCGATCAGCGGACTGATACGGCCGGCGGCGCGGGCCCTGCTGGGACCATCGCAGCAGGACCTGCGCCGCCGCGCGGAACGGGAAGCCGAACGGCTGGCCCGGCGCAATGAGCTGGCCCGGGAACTGCACGATTCCGTAGGGCACGCGCTGACCGTGACCACACTGCAGGCCTCCGCCGCGCGCCTGCTGGTCACCAGCAGTCCCGAGCGCGCCGCCGAAGCCATGCGGGCAGTGGAGGAAGCTGGGAGGAACGCCATGGCGGAACTCGACTACGTCCTCGGAGTCCTCCGCGAGGACGACCGGCCCGCCAAGCCGGTGCCCGCCCTGGCCGATGTGGCGCAGCTGGTCGCCGAGGCCGCAGCCGGCGGGGTCAGGGTGGAGCTCAGCCTGGACCCTGGGCTGGCAGCCGGTGTGCCGCCGTCGTTATCGCGCGAAGCCTACCGGATGCTGCAGGAGGGACTGACCAATGTGCTCAAGCATGGGACCGGGACGGCGACCGAGCTGCGGATCGGCAGGGAGGAGGACAGCCTGGTCATGGTGCTGCGGAACCCCGCCAAGGCTTTGCCCGGAACGCACGACGACGGCGGCAGCGCCGGCGGCGCGCCGGTCACCGGCGGGCGGGGCCTGACCGGGATCCGGGAACGCGCAGGCCTGCTCCACGGGACGGTGGCCGCGGGCATTCAGGATGGCTGCTGGGAACTTCGGGTAGAACTGCCATTGAAAGGACGGCCGCTATGACGGACAGCATCGGGATCTTGCTTGTCGACGACGAGCCGCTGGTCCGCGCCGGGCTGGCGGCGATCCTGGAAACGGAACCGGATCTTCGGGTTCTTGGCGAGGCAGGCGACGGCAGCGAGGTCGGGCCGCTGGCCGCCCGGCTTGCCCCCGACGTCATCCTGATGGACGTCCGGATGCCCGGCATCGACGGCATCCAGGCCACGCGGACCCTTGTGTCCCGGACAGGACCCGACGGCCAGTCCACTGGCCGGTCCGGGCCCCGGATCCTGATCCTCACCACTTTCGAAAGCGACGAGTACGTCTACCAGGCTCTGCGTGCCGGAGCGGATGGCTTCCTGCTGAAGCGGGCCCGGCCCGGCGAACTGGTGGCGGCGGTCCGTGCAGTGGCCGCGGGGGAGTCGCTGGTCATGCCGCAGGCCATCCGGCGGCTCGTGGAACTGCACGGCACGGCAAGAGGCGATCGGCTGGCGGCGGCGGGGCTCAGTGAGCGCGAAGCGGAGGTGCTGCGCCTCCTGGCGGCTGGATTGAACAATGCCGAGATTGCGGGATCGCTCTTCCTAGGCACCGAGACGGTGAAGACACATGTGGCGGGAATCCTGGCCAAGCTCGGCGTGCGGGACCGGACACAGGCGGTGATCGCGGCGTACGAGGCCGGCTTCGTCGAGCCCGGCCGGGGCTGAGCAGTGCCTGGGCAGCTGCAGCTAAGGCGTTCTGGTGCGCCGCCGCGTCCGTCCTGAGCCCTCGGCCCCGCCGGAGCGGGCAGACCTGGAGGCGGAGGTCCGGCCGGACCGCTTCCCGCTGCCGGCGTCCGGCGCGTTGCCGGCATCTGTGCCGGTACCCGCCGGAGCCTTTTCCGGCAGCGGCTCCGGATTCAGGAACGCCTCGGTAAGGACCGGCGCGGACAGTTCGATCTGCCAGTTGCGCGCTCCCAGGGAGCGCAGCTGGTCGGAGACGCTCGTGAGGCTGATCGGCATGTCCGGCCGCCATGCTGCACGGCGCAGCAGGTCGGGGGTCAGCAGGTTCTCCACCGGAAGGTGCAGCGACTCCGCCAGCTCGGCCAGCCGCGGGCGTGCGGTGGCCAGCCGGGCGGCGGCGCCGGGGTCCTTGTCCGGCCAGGCCCGCGGCGGCGGCGGCGCATTGGTGGGAAGGTTCAGCGGCGGAAGCTCGATAGCTGAGCGCGCCGCCGAAATGCAGCGCAGCCAGCGCGGGGCTTCCCGCTGGGCGGCACGGCCGTGGAAACCGTTCGTTTTCAGCAGCTCAGGCACCGTGGCCGGCATCGCCCGGGCGGCTGCTATCAGGGCCGAGTCCGGAATCAACCGGCCCGGGGCGACATCGCGTTTTTCGGCCAGCTGCTCGCGCTCCTGCCACAGTTCCCGCACCGCCGCTAGCTGGCGGCGGTCCCGGATCTGGTGCAGGCCGGAGGTGCGGCGCCAGGGATCGACGCGCGGGGGAGCAGGCGGGGCGGCACGGACGGCTTCGAACTCCTCCTCGGCAAAGGCAAGTTTGCCGTCGGCCTCCAGGATCTCCATCAGCGCCACACGCAGGTCGGCCAGGACCTCGACGTCGAGTGCCGCGTAGCGCAGCCACGGTTCGGGCAGCGGCCGGGTCGACCAGTCGGCCGCGGAGTGTTCCTTGGCCAGCGTGAAGCCGAGCAGCGTCTCGATGACTGCGGCCAGGCCGACGCGGGGCAGGCCGGCCAGTCGCGCGGCGAGTTCGGTGTCGAACAGGCGGTCCGGCCGCAGGCCGAGTTCGGCAAGGCAGGGCAGATCCTGGGTCGCGGCGTGCAGGATCCATTCCACCCCCAATAGGGCCTCGTTGAGGATTTTCAGGTCCTCGAAGGGCTCCGGATCGATCAGCCAGGTGCCGGCGCCTTCGCGCCGGATCTGGACGAGGAAGGCACGCTGGCCATAGCGGAAGCCGGAGGCGCGTTCGGCATCGACGCTGGCAGGCCCGGTTCCCACCGCCAGAGCGGCTGCGGCGCGTTCGAGTCCGGCCTGGGTGGAGATCACCGGCGGGATGCCCTCGCGGGGCGTGTGCAGGACCGGAAGGGATCCCTCATCCTCCTGGGCAGGCGTGCCGGTTTGTGCTGCTGGAGGTCCCGGGATCTCCGGTTTCTGCGAGGTCATGATGCCCCCCAGTCTAGTCGAGGACCGTGTCCTCCCGCGGCAGGCGCCGCCCGCACCGTTGCAAATTAAGTTGCTAATTAAGGCGCCTGCGGGGCAGCGGGGAGACTCCTTCCGGCAGCGGCGGCAGGCCTGCGAATGTGCACACCATGTCCGACCACGCCTCCAGATGCGCCCGGACATCGGGCGATTCCGGCGTCCAGGACGCCCGGAGCTCGATGTCGATGGAATCCTCGCGGTTCCCGAGGGTGCCGTAGCTTTCCGAGAGTATGCGGGTCGCAGTGCCGCCGGCCGCGCGGTAGCGGGTGTTGTTCCTGTCCAGGGCTTCGACCAGCCAGTCCCAGGCAACCGATCCCAACATCGAGTCGTTGCCGATGTCCGCTTCCAGTTGGGCGCGGATGTAGGTCACGATGCGGAAAGTGCCTTCCCAGACCGCGGAACCGTCCGGATCGTGCAGCAGGATGAAGCGCCCCGTGGCGAGAGTTGACGGCTCCTGCTCGGCCAGCGCAGCACCCGCCCCGCCGTGGACCAGGCCGGCAAAGCCGGGCGGTTCGATGACCTCGGCACCCAGGGCGACGGCATACGGTGCCAGGCGGGAGGGGGCAGGGATTTCCTCCAGCCGCAGTTCATTCCGGCACTGTGCACGGCGAAGCGTGCCAAGAGCCGTCATGAAGTCAGGGGGGACCTGGGTCAGGTCGCCTAATGCGCTCACATCGGCAGATTATGCTCTTGCGCGTTTCTTTTGGGGCAGGCACGCCGACAATGGATGCCTGCGGTTGCCGCAGGCCCGGTTGGTGCCCTAGCGGGAGCCCAGTTCCTGCCGCAGGGCGGCCACGAAACTGTCGACGTCCTCTTCCGTGGTGTCGAAGGAACACATCCAGCGGACCTCCCCGGTGGACTGGTCCCAGTCGTAGAAGCGGAACGATTTCCGCAGCCTGTCGGCCACCCCTTCCGGCAGCCTGGCAAACACCGCGTTGGACTGGGTCGGCTGGGTGGGCTCGACGCCGTCGATATCCTCGACGCCGGCACGCAGGCGGGCGGCCATGGCATTGGCGTGGGAAGCCGAACGGAGCCACAGATCGCCTTCCAGCAGGGCGATAAACTGGGCGGAGATGAACCGCATTTTCGATGCCAGCTGCATGTTCATCTTGCGCAGGTACTCAAGTCCGGAGGCGGCCTCCGGGTCCAGGACGACGATGCACTCCCCGAAGAGCAGGCCGTTCTTGGTGCCGCCGAAGGACAGCAGGTCGACGCCGGCATCCCGGGTGAAGCTGCGCAGCGGAAGCTGCAGCGAGGCCGCCGCATTGGCGACGCGGGCCCCGTCCATATGAAGCTTCATCCCCCGGTCGTGGATGTGGTCCGCGATCGCGCGGATCTCCTCGAGGCTGTAGAGCGTGCCCAGCTCCGTGGACTGGGTGATCGAGACGGCCAGGGGCTGGGCCCGGTGCTCATCTCCCCAGCCCCAGGCTTCCCGGTCGATGAGTTCCGGCGTCAGCTTGCCGTCCGTGGTCGGAACAGCCAGCAGCTTCATGCCGCCCACCCGTTCCGGCGCGCCGTTTTCGTCGACGTTGATGTGCGCGCCCGCGGCACAGATCACCGCGCCCCAGCGGGGCAGCAGGGACTGGAGGCCCACGACATTCGCACCCGTGCCATTGAAGACTGGAAAGGCCTGGGTTCCTTCGCCGAAGTGCCGCGCCATCACCTCCTGCAGATGGCCGGTATAGGCGTCTTCGCCGTAGGAAACCTGGTGCCCGCCGTTGGCTGCGGCCAGCGCGGCGAGGATCTCGGGGTGGGCGCCCGAGTAGTTGTCGGATGCGAAGCCGCGGATGGAAGCGTCGTGCAGCGGCGCGGCGAACGGCAGGGCGTCGGTCACGGTGGGGTATCTCCTACGGTTTCCTGCGGGCAGCGGGGCGGGGACAGCGGGCTTCGTACGCGGACGGCGTCAGGCCAGCACGAAGCGCTCGCCGTTGATGACGGCGGCATCTTCATCGAACACGTTGACGATCGCTGTCGCCAGTTCGTCCACATGGGTGAATCCGGGGAAGGCCTTCTCCGGCGCGGCGGCCTTCATGGCCTCGTCCAGCAGCGCCTTGACCACCAGGATGCAGGCGGCCGACTGCTGCCGGACCGGATGCTCCTTGTGCCGGGACTGTTCCCGGGCCAGGCCTTCGGCAACCGAGCGGACCCAGCTTTCGGCCGCGGACTTGACCGCTCCGTAGGCAGCACCGGATGCCGTGGGATGGTCGACGGCGGTCGCCGAGACGATCACCAGCCGCCCGTGTCCCGAACGGGCCAGGTGGGGGAAGAAAACGCGGCTGGTGTTGCGCAGCGTGGTCAGGATATTGCGGTGCAGAAAGTCCCAGTCGTCGTCGTTCTGGCCGGCGATGCCCTCGCCGCCGCGCCAGCCTCCCACCAGGTGCACCAGTCCGTCGACGTTGCCGGAATCGGCGGCGATCTGGGCCTCGAGGGCCTGCACGGCTCCGAAATCAGCCAGATCGCAGGCCCTGAGCGTGACGCGGTCGACGCCGGCAAGGGACTCCTCGAGCCGGGCCTGGTCGCGGCCGACCGCGATAACGGCCGCACCGGCTCCGCTGAGGGCGGATGCTGCGGCGATGCCGGCGGCGCTGGTGGCGCCGGCCACCACAACGTTCAGACCTTGCAGGCTTCCTGTCATGCGGCCACCATACCGGTAATGCCGGCAGTGGATTCAATGACCGGCCGAAGTTTTTTCTCCAGCGCCTCATAGAACATGGACAGCGGGAATTCGTCGTCGAGCACCCTGTCGGTGAGCATCCGGGGCGGGCCGGCCAGCGGGAGCGCGTCCGGTCCCTTGGCCCAGGCCGACGCAGGGTGCGGCGTGAGCGTTGCCGAGATGAGGCTGTAGGCTGCCAGCCAGTGTGCCGTCCTGGGCCGGTCGATGGAGCGCCAGTACAGCTGGTCGATCTCCTTACCCAGGGCGGCAACGGTGCCGGCCGCCTCCGCCCAGTCGATGGTCAGCTTGGTGTCCGTCCAGTGCAGGACATGATGCTGGTGCATCCAGGCAAAAAGCAGCTGCCCTCCAAGCGCATCGTAGTTGCGGATGCGGTTGCCGGTAATGGCAAAGCGGAAGATGCGGTCGAAGATGACTGCGTACTGCACCAGCCGGGCATGCCGCCGGGCGGTCTCCGACGCCGAGGAATCCCGCTCCACACGCATGGCTTCGCGGAACGCGGTCAGGTCGCAACGCAGTTCCTCCAGTGAGTAGAGGAAGTACGGCATCCGCTGTTTGATCATGAACGGATCGAAGGGAAGATCGCCGCGCATGTGGGTGCGGTCGTGGATCAGGTCCCACATGACGAACGTTTCCTGCGTCAGCTGCTGGTCCTCCAGCAGTTCGGCGGCTTCGGCCGGCAGCTCCAGGGACGTTGTGCGGGCCGCCGCGCGCAGGACACAGCGGAACCGGGCGGACTCCCGGTCGGCGAAGATGGCGCCCCAGGCGAAGGTGGGGGTTTCCCGGACGGCTACGGTCTCCGGGAACAAGACGGCGGAATTCGTGTTGTACCCCGGGGTGAAGTCCAGGAAGCGGAGGGGGACGAACATTTTGTTGGAGTACTCCCCGGCCTCCAGTTCGGCGACGAACTCCGGCCAGATCACTTCCACGAGGACGGCCTCGACCAGGCGGTCCGGACTGCCGTTCTGGGTGTACATCGGAAACACCACCAGGTGCTGCAGGCCATTGACCCGGTGCTGCTGCGGCTGGAAGGCCAGCAGGGAGTCCAGGAAATCCGGAACAGCGTAGCGGGATGCTGTCCAGCGCCGGAAGTCCGCCGCCACGGCGGTGAGGTAACCGGCGTCGTGCCTGAAATGCGGCAGCAGTTCTTCGACGGCGGCGATGAGCGCCGTGACGGCGGCATCCGCCGCCGCGTGGTGTCCGACGTCGGGAATGGAACCATCGTGGACCTGCAGTGGCCGCAGGGCCGTCGCCGCCGCCTTGAGCCGGAGCCAGGCCGGGTGCTGCCCGATGCCGGCGGGGCTGTCGGCTGGGGTTCCGGCCACCGGTTCCGCCGGTGCGGTTGCCATGTCGGTCATCGGAATCCACCTTCCTGTTCTTTCCCTGCCGGTACATGCCGAGGGCGTCCGTCCGGATTGCTTCCGAGCGTAGCAACAGGTCAGCATTCCTTATCTCGGAGGCCTTAGATCATTAGCAATTCTATTGCTCGGCCTGCGGGTTAAGCAGCGAAGGCGAAGCCCCGCTCATGAGGACTCCGCCTTCGCCACAAGCAGCGGATCGAAGCCGCTATTGCGCGGGGTTTATTGCGCAGCGATTAATCCGCGGGGACCAGCTTCATCGACACGGAATTGATGCAGTACCGCTGGTCCGTCGGGGTGTCATAGCCCTCGCCTTCGAAGACATGACCCAGGTGTGAATCGCAGTTCGCGCATCGGACCTCGATACGCTGCATGCCCAGTGACCGGTCATGGATGTAGCGGACCTTGTCTTCGGCCAGCGGTGCCCAGAAGGACGGCCAGCCGCAGTGCGAATCGAATTTTTCCTTGCTGGTGAACAGTTCGGCACCGCAGGCACGGCACTGATATACGCCGGCCGTGTGGGTGTCCCAGTATTCGCCGGTGAAGGGGCGTTCGGTGCCCGCCTGGCGGAGCACCGCGTATTCCTGGGGAGTGAGTTCCGCGCGCCATTGCTCGTCGCTCTTCTGGACTGGTACGGGATTCGGGGTCTCGGGGGTACTCATGGCTGGATTAACGTTCATGAGTCGCCAATGTATCCCGAACCGGAGTAGAGGTGAAGCACGGGTACCCCGAGTTTGTCCTGCGCCTGGTTCGCCCAATCGGTGTGGAAGGTGTCCGCGACGGCGTGGGGCGTGGTGATCACGACGGCCTGCCGTGAGCCCGCCGACTGGACGGCCTTGACGAAGTCCGGCACAGCCTCGTCCCCGACGATCCTGCCCTCTGCGCTCAACCCCGCGGAAGCCAGCAGGTGCAGCGAGGCTTTCAACGACTCCTCGGCCGTGGCGCGGGCCTTCCGGGCATCAGGCTGTCCCTTGACCAGGTCCCGGAAGGCCTGGCCGACTTCCAGCAGGCTCAGGTGGTCGAGGAAATCTGCCAACAGGTTCCGATGGGTGTCCTCAGGCACCAGCACCAGGAATTCCGTCGGTTCCCCGCCCTGCAGGGTTGCCAGATTGCGTACATCCCCATCGTTGAGGGGCTCTTCAGTCAACACCACGATGGTTTCGCTCATGGGCTTAGCTTAGGACGAGCGGCCGGACCTGCACAGGCCGTTAGCGCCCAACGCCCTCCCGCCACTCGCTGCGCTCACGGCGGGTCCCTCGGCCGTTAGGCTTAGAGTCATGGCATGGCGTTTCACGAGGGTCCCCGCTGAATCAGGCGGACAGGCAGGCAACATGTCCGGCACGGAAGCAGGGTGGCTGCGCTGGTCCATCCTGGGCGCGGGGATCGGGGCCGGAGTCATGTCCGTTATCGCCGGTGCGACCTCAGGCCTGGCCACCTACTTTGCGCGCGCCGTGGTGACCCCGAACCGGACCCGTGTCGAGAACCTTGAAATCCTGGCGGTGGTGCGCACTGCGGATGGACTGGAAGTCATCCTGCCGGCCAACGAGGATACGACAGTCCCGGGCACCTACGGCCTGTTTTTCCACGGCGGACGCGGCCATGCGCGAATCGGCGCCATCCGCTCCTACGTGCCGCGCGAAGGTACGGTCCAGCGCGAAGTCGAGCAGGTCTACGCGGGAGATCTGGCCACCGCTACCCGCGGCTGGTGGAGTGGCTCGCTGTACCCGTCGCCGTCGGCAGCGGGCCTGCCCGAGGAAGAGGTGGAAATTCCGGTCGAGGGTGGCATCGCACCGGCCTGGCTGGTCCGCGCGGAACCTGCCACCAGGACCTGGGCCATCATGGTCCATGGCCGCGGCGCTACCCGGCTGGAAGGCCTGCGCGGTGTCCGGGCGGCACAGGCGCTCGGGCTGACCAGCCTGCTGATTTCCTACCGCAACGACGGCGAAGCTCCGGATGCTGCCGACAACCGCTACGGCCTGGGGATGACAGAGTGGCAGGACGTGGAAGCGGCGATCGAGTACGCGCTGGCGGCGGGAGCCGAGGACGTGGTCCTTTTCGGTTGGTCGATGGGCGGAGCGATCAGCCTGCAGGCTGCGGACCGGTCGATCCACCGGCGGGTGATCCGGGCCATGGTACTCGATGGGCCGGTCATCGACTGGGTCGATGTCCTGGCGCACCAGGCCCGCGTGAACCGCATCCCGGCCGCCGCCGGGCGCTTCGGACTGTGGCTGCTGTCCAATGCGGCTGGCCGGAAGCTCACCGGGCTGGCGGCGCCGCTGGACCTGAAGAGCATGAACTGGGTGTCACGCGCGGACCAGCTGCGCATCCCGACCCTGGTCCTGCACAGCGAAGACGATGAATTCGTGCCGTTCGGCCCTTCCGCCGAACTTGCGGCGAAGAATCCGCTGATCGTCACCTATGAACCGTTCCAGCATGCCCGGCACACCAAGGAATGGAACGTCGATCCCGAGCGGTGGGAACACGTCGTCGAGATGTGGCTGGGCGCGGTGCTGCGCCGCAGCCGGCCCGCGGATTACCGGCTGGGCCAGGAGACCGCCGTCGGGCAGCCCGGGTAGGTCAACGGGCCGCGATGCCGGCCACGACGGCACCCGTCAGCCGGATCAGGTCAGCCGGTGCCAGCTCCAGGTCGAGTCCTCGCTTGCCGCCCGAAACGAACACCGTGCTGTGCAGCTGCGCGCTTTCGTCCACGACAGTGGCGGAGGGCCGGCGCTGTCCCAGCGGCGAAATACCGCCGACGACATAGCCGGTCCGGCGCTCAGCATCCTTGGGGTCCGCCATCACCGCCCGCTTGTGTCCCAGCGCGGCAGCCAGCAGCTTCAGGTCCAGGGAACCGCTGACGGGGACGACGGCGACGGCAGGCTTGCCGTCGACGTGCGCCAGGAGCGTCTTGAACACCTGGGCGGCAGGCACACCCAGGGCCTGGGCCGCCTCCAGCCCGAACGATGCCGCCGACGGATCATGCCGGTAGGCATGCAGCACAAACGGTACCCCCGCGGCCTCCAGGGCCTTTGTCGCGGGGGTACCGGCGGATGTACTCCGGGCGCCCATCCGGACGCTTAGCCCCGCTGCGCCTCCGCGACCTTGCGCTTGATGCGCCCCAGCATGGCTGCCATGCCCCGCATCCGCAGCGGAGTGATCGCCCGCGTCAGCCCCAGCCGGTCCGGCACATCATCGGGAACCGCGAGGATCTCGGCGGCCGGCAGGCCGTTCAGTCCTTCATGCAGGAGGCTGGCAAACCCGCGGGTGGTCGGCGCTTCGGCAGGAGCGGAAAAGTACAGCTGCACCGGCTGGTCGTCGTCGTTGCCAAGCTCAACGGTGAGGAACAGCGGAGTCTGGCATTCCACGACCTGTTCGAGCAGTTCCGGGTGGTCGGTGTACCGTTCCGGAAGGTCAGGCAGGGACCGGGAGAATTCCAGCAGCAGCTGCAGCCGGTCGGGCTCCTCCATCGATTGGAAATCATCGACGATTTCTGCCAGCTGCGCCGGAAGTGCTGTTGTGTTCACAGTCATTAAGCCTACCTGTGCAGCCGCTGTCAGCGCGCGGCCGGGACGGTGCCGCGTTCGGGGCCCTTGACGATCGGTACGCGCACGGCGTTGCCCCACTCGGTCCAGGAGCCGTCGTAGTTGCGGACCTTGCCGAAGCCGAGCAGGTGGGTGAGGACGAACCAGGTGTGGCTGGAACGCTCTCCGATCCGGCAGTAGGCAACGATGTCGTCCCCGTCCTTGAGTCCTGCCTCGCCGCGGTAGATCGCCTCGAGTTCTTCGCGGCTGCGGAAGGTGCTGTCCTCCGCGGCCGCGCGGGCCCACGGCACCGAGGCAGCCGTGGGGATATGGCCGCCGCGGAGCGTGCCTTCCTCCGGATACGCGGGCATGGTGGTGCGCTGCCCGGTGTATTCCTCCGGCGAACGGACATCGATCAGCGGATTGCCGAAGTGGGCCAGCACATCTTCCTTGAAGGCGCGGATGGGTGCGTCGTTGCGCTCGACGACGGGATAGTCGGCCGGGACGGTTTCGGTCTTGTCGGTGGTCAGCTCGCGGCCCTCCGCGATCCACTTGTCGCGCCCGCCGTCGAGCAGCCGGACGTCCTCATGGTCGAAGAGAGTGAAGACCCACAGCGCGTAGGCTGCCCACCAGTTGCTCTTGTCGCCATAGATGACGACGGTGGTGTCGCGCGAAATGCCCTTGGCGGACATGAGGGCCGCGAACTGCTCGCCGTTAATGTAGTCGCGGGTGAATTCGTCGTTGAGGTCGGTATGCCAGTCGATCTTCACTGCGCCCGGGATGTGTCCTGTTTCGTACAGCAGGATGTCCTCATCGGATTCAACGACCACCAGGCCATCGGTGCCGAGGTTGGCGGCGAGCCATTCCGTCGAAACGAGGCGTTCGGGATGGGCGTAGTCATTGAATTTCTCGTTGGATTCAGCTGCGATGGCCATATCACGGGACCTTTCCGTCAAGGAGTGCGTTCGTCATCCCTAGCCTATAGAGTGCCCCGCCCTAAAGCTTGCAGCCGTCCTGCTCGTACAGCTGCCGCGGTGGTGCAAGGACTGTGGAGGACTGTAACGGACTCCTGCCGGGGACGGGACCGGGCATTGAGTGGCGTATCGTAGCGGTGGCGCAATTTTCAGCGGACCTGCCGTCCGGAATATGGAATGGATCTTCAGTGGTACAGATTGAGCACCTCGCACAGCGCACGCCGAGCGTTTCCGTGGACGAGCTCCTGCAGGGCTTCTACCCCTCACCGCGGTTCGGCGAGGTTTCTTTTACGAGCTATCGTCCGGATCCGAACCAGTCGTCGCAGGCCGCCGCGGTGAAGGCACTCGAGCATTTCGCCACCGTCGTCGCCCAGCCTGAACCGTCCGGACTGAAGAAGCTCCTGGGCTTCCGGAAGCCAGCCAGCCGCGCGGGCATTTACCTTGACGGCGGATTCGGCGTCGGAAAGACCCACCTGCTGGCCTCGCTCTGGCACGCCAGCCCCGGCCCCAAGGCCTTCGGTACGTTCGTGGAATACACGAACCTGGTCGGCGCCCTTGGCTTTCGGAAGACAGTGGATGCGCTGAGCGAGTACAAACTGGTCTGCATCGACGAATTCGAACTGGATGATCCGGGGGATACGGTCCTGATGTCGCGCCTGATGCGCGAACTGGCGGACGCTGGCGTCAAACTCGCTGCGACGTCCAACACCCTTCCCGGCTCGCTGGGCGAGGGACGCTTCGCAGCCGTCGACTTCCAGCGCGAAATCCAGGTGCTGTCCGACCAGTTCGACGTCCTCCGCATCGACGGGGAGGACTTCCGCCACCGCGGGCTGCCCGAAGCTCCGGACCCCTTGAACGCTGACGGCATCGAACAGCACATCATGGAGAACTTCCAGGGCCGGACGGTGGCCGTGGACCAATTCCCGGAACTGGTCAAGCAGTTGGCGAAGGTGCATCCGAGCCGCTACCGCCAGTTCATTGACGGAATCGACGCCGTTGCCTGGCACGAGGTGCAGACCATCACCGAACAGGCGGTTGCCCTGCGGTTCGTCGTACTTGCTGACCGGCTGTACGACAAGGATGTGCCGATCATCGCCAGCGGCGTTCCGTTCGACGAACTGTTCACACCGGAAATGATGGCCGGCGGTTACATGAAGAAGTACTTCCGCGCGGTTTCCCGCCTCACCGCCCTGGCACGGGAAGGACAAAAGGGAGAAGCAGCGCTGTAGGGTGCGGCAAAGGCGCCGCGCATGACAAAGGCGCCGGTGCCGCCTCCCGGCAGGACCGGCGCCCTCTTTGTCGCGCTCGTGGACTCGTTAGACCGAAGGGGTCCCGTCGGCCGGCTTCCCGGGATCCGTTGTTGGCGTTTCCGGAGCCGGGGTTTCCGGGGCTTCAGGGGCGTTGGCGCTGCCGGTCTTGTCGATCAGCCCGGAGGCTTTCTCCTGCAGGCCATCGATCTTCCCGGAGTACTTGCCGCCGGTCTTCTCGTCAATGAAGTCGCCGGCATGTCCGACGGCGTCCTTCAGCTTGTCGGCGTTGCTACCAACCAGACCGGCTGCCTTGTCCTTCAGCTCTGCGGCCTTGCCCTTGAGCTCGTCAAATACAGACACGGCACCTCCCTTCTTCCCTGGGAGCCGAATACTCCCGTCGCATTTAATCCTAGGTTCAGGGCGATCAGCGGCCAAGACCGGCGCGGAACTGTCGAATCGTCGAATTTGGCCGGGGGACAGGTTGTGGGATACTAATCCCTGCGACCCAGCACCCGGACGAGGTGCGCCGTACCCGGCCCGCGACAAGACGGCGCAAGGATGTGAATCGTCATGGCATGGACCGTTCTGGTCATTTCAGGAGTACTCGAGGCTGTTTGGGCCACCGCATTGGGCAAATCGGAAGGCTTCACCCGGCTTTGGCCCACTGTCATCTTCGCTGCCGGTTTGTTGCTGAGCATGGGCGGCCTGGCTTATGCGATGCGGACGCTGCCGGTCGGCACGTCCTATGCCGTCTGGGTTGGTATCGGTGCGGCACTGACGGTCGCCTACGCGATGATTTTCGACGGCGAACCCGCCTCGTTGCTCAAGATCCTGCTGGTCCTCGGCATCGTAGCGTGCGTGATCGGCCTCAAGCTCCTGCACTAGGTGCGGCCGACCGTGCCGCCTATTGGCCCAGGGAGAGCAAAAAGCAGCAGGGACGGTGTTGCCGTCCCTGCTGCTTTTTGCTCGCATTTTCATCAATGCTGCTTGAACCGTGGGCGATACTGGGATCGAACCAGTGACCTCTTCCGTGTCAGGGAAGCGCGCTACCGCTACGCCAATCGCCCAAATGCGAGCGGACGACGGGATTCGAACCCGCGACATCCACCTTGGCAAGGTGGTGCTCTAGCCAGCTGAGCTACGTCCGCAAGTGGTTGCTCGCCCCTGGGGGAAGCTTCCGTGAAAAAGCGGTTCCGTACCGGAACCGCTGCGTGGGCGATACTGGGATCGAACCAGTGACCTCTTCCGTGTCAGGGAAGCGCGCTACCGCTGCGCCAATCGCCCATAAGGGTTAGTGCGAAGCACCGCAACCGAGGTGGGGACGGGATTCGAACCCGCGTATACGGCTTTGCAGGCCGCTGCCTCGCCTCTCGGCCACCCCACCGTGACCATGCATCCGCATTGGGCCCGCCGGCTGACCGGCTTACAGTGACTTGCGAGCGGACGACGGGATTCGAACCCGCGACATCCACCTTGGCAAGGTGGTGCTCTAGCCAGCTGAGCTACGTCCGCATGTGGATTTTGGCTTAGAGGAACCGGATTTCCGCTGATCCTGATCTGCAGTTCCGGTCCGCTTTCCGCGTTCCAACGAATAAAAACTCTATCGGACGTTTCCGCGTACGTCCAATCGGGGCCAGGGGAATGGGTTTTCTCCCGGAAAGCCGCGGGAAAAGCGCGGGAAAGGTGCGGTTAACCGGCCGTGAATCATGGCTTAAGCGGTCACAAAGACGCCGTGATCATGACCACATACGGCCGGTTTTGGTGCAGGCGCATAGGTAGGCTAACATTCTTAGACGTCGGGGCGATTGGCGCAGTGGTAGCGCGCTTCGTTCACACCGAAGAGGTCACTGGTTCGAACCCAGTATCGCCCACACCAACAGGGGGCTCCCGCCCGGCCTAATGGCTGCGCGGGAGCCCCTTTTCATTGCGATCCATATTCTGTCCCCGGTGGGTGAAACACTTAGACCATGACTGATCCAGCACTTGCCCAGCAGACCGAATTCGGCCGGATGTATGCCCGTTCCCTGGGTGAAACGGTAACCGTTCCATCCATCACGACGGTCATTTCCCAGGCCCCTTCGTCGCTGGGGGGATGGTTCGGTCATATGGCTGCCTCCAGCCTGGCCAAGGATCCCAAGCTGCCCGGGGCCCTGGGCAGTCCGGCCCAGCTGCGGGCCGTGGTTAAGGACGCCGCACAGGCTGCCGAACGGTACCGGGACGCAGCCGCGCTGCGCGGGGACCGGGTCCACACCTACTGCGAGCAAGTAGCCTTGCGCGCCATGGGGCGGGAACATCGGATGGCCGAGGCCAGGGAAGCGCTGGCGGCCAACGGGGAAGAGAAGTTCGCCGTCCGTTTCGATGAATGGTGGGAGCTGTACCAGGTCGAGCCGGTCGCCGCGGAAATCACGGTCTGGAATCATACGGTCGGCTACGCCGGCACCTTGGATCTCGTCGCCAGGATCGGCGGACGCGTCTGCCTGATCGACTTCAAGACCAAGGGGACTGACCGGGACGGCATGGTCAAGCCGCTGGATGAAAAGGTCGTCATGCAGCTGGTAGCAGGCATGAAGGCAGAAGAGAGCCTGGTCGATGCAGCAGCAGGCACCTGGGAACCTTGGCGGTACGGCGAAGATCCGCTTCTGCTCGGCGTCGCTATCGGTGAAACCGAAGTGCGTCCGATGCACGCGAATCCGGAAGTGCTGAAATACCACTGGTACAAATTCGTGGCACTGCGCCGGGTCTGGGACACAGCGAGGGGTGCGGCCGGTGCCGGGCGTGCATTGCTGCCCATCGGACCGCCGCCGGCACGGGCACCACTTCCAGAGCAGGCGCTGCCGCAAACCGGTCCGCTGGTGCAGTGATTGTCCGGTCTTCCGGTTCATTAGACTGAAGTATCTTGGCGGGAGCAGTTTGGCGCGCTGGTGGAACCTGCTCCCGCCGCATTCGACGGCGATAGAGAGGTTTTCGACCCGATGGCAATTCTGGGTATCCGGATCATTGGCGACCCGGTATTGGGCACTCCGTCCGAAACCGTGACCGACTTCGGTCCGGAGCTTGAGCGTCTCATCTCCAATATGGAGGAGACCATGCTCGACGTTGACGGCGCGGGGCTTGCCGCCCCCCAGGTGGGGGTGGGGCTGCGGTTGTTCACCTACAACATCGAGGGCCGGATCGGCCACGTCGTCAATCCCGTGCTGGAGGTTGGCGAGGAGTACCAGGAGGGTTCCGAAGGCTGCCTCTCAGTGCCGGGACTCGGTTTTCCCACGCCCCGGCGGAACTGGGCACGCGTGACCGGCCAGGACAAGACCGGCGCGCCGATCGTGGTGGAGGGCGAGGGCCTGATGGCGCGGGCCCTGCAGCATGAGACGGACCACCTCGAGGGCATGCTCTACATCAACCGCCTGGCCAAGGAGGAGCGCAGGGAAGCGATGCGCCGGATCCGTGATCTGCAGTTCAACGACGTTGCCGCCCGGACGGTCAGCGAGCGTGCGCAGACGGTGGGCAGCAGCTTCGGGGGAGCCAAACGATGAGGGTCCTCTTCGCGGGCACACCTGCAGTGGCCGTGCCCTCGCTGGAGCAGCTGGTCAAGGCGGGATTCGACATCGTGTCCGTCCTGACCCGAGAGGATGCTCCGGTTGGACGCAAACGTGTGCTGACGCCCTCGCCCGTGGCGCAGCGGGCAGCGGAAATGGGCCTGGAGATCATCAAAGCGAACCGCATCGACAGCGCAGCAACCGCCGCCCTCTCTGCCTGCCGGCCGGACGTAGCGGCCATCGTGGCCTATGGCGGACTCGTCCCGGAGGAAGCGTTGACTGTGCCGGTCCATGGCTGGGTCAACCTCCATTTCTCGCTCCTGCCGGCCTGGCGGGGTGCTGCTCCGGTGCAGCACGCGGTGATCAACGGGGATGACATCACCGGCGCCTCCACCTTCCGGTTGGAGAAGGGGCTGGACACCGGACCCCTATTCGGTCAGCTGACGGAAGCGATCCGGCCCTCGGACACCAGCGGGGTGCTGCTGGAGCGGCTCGCCGGCAGCGGCGCCATGCTCCTGGCACAGACCCTCAGTGCGATCGACAGCGGTGCGGCCATTGCCGTTCCCCAAAGCGGGGAGGTGACTTTCGCACCGAAACTGGCGCTGGAGGACGGGCATATCGATTGGTCCCAGCCTGCCTTGGCCATCAGCCGCCGCATCAATGGCGTGACGCCGGAGCCCGGAGCCTGGACCACACTGGATGGCCAGCGCTTCAAACTCGCTCCGGTCAAGCTGCGCCAGGACCAACGGGACATCGAGCCCGGCAGGCTGCGCATCACCGGACGCACGTCGGCTGTCGTAGGCACCGGATCCTTCGGTGTCGAACTGACCCAGGTGCAGCCGGCGGGGCGGAAAATGATGGCCGCGGCCGACTGGCTCCGCGGGATCGCCAACCGTGAGGACGTGGTTTTCGAATGAACGCGGAACAGGGCCCCGGCCGTTCCGGACGGCCGGATCGCGGAGGTCAGTCCCGGCAGGGCGGCGGCGCCAAGCGCCGCGATGCCAAGGGCCGGGAGCGCAACCGGTCCGTACAGCGGCAGTTTTCGCAGACCGCTCCCGCGCAGCGGACCCGAAGGGCGGATCCGGCCCGGCTTGCGGCCTTCGAGGTTCTGCGCGCCGTGGCCGAGGAGGACGCATACGCCAACCTCGTGCTGCCGGCCAGCATTCGCCGGCACCGGCTGGACAAGCGGGACGCGGGGTTTGCCACGGAACTCGCCTACGGTGCGCTCCGCGGACAGGGGACCTATGATGCGGTCCTGGCCCGCTGTGTGGACCGTCCGCTGGGGCAGCTTGATCCGGCGATCCTGGACGCACTTCGCATCGGTGCCCACCAGTTGCTGGCCATGCGGGTTCCCGCCCACGCAGCCCTGGACCAGACCGTCGGGCTGGCGCGGGCAGTGATCGGCGCGGGTCCGGCAACGCTGGTCAATGCGGTACTCCGGCGCGTCTCTCGGCAGGACCTGGCCTCGTGGATAGCGGAACTGACCGCCGATGAAACGGATGAAACCAAGGTGGCCGCCCTGGCCTACAGCCACCCTGAATGGATCGTGCGGGCGCTGCGGCAGTCATTGGCGGCCCACGGCCGCGACACCGGCGAAATGACGCAGCTTCTGGAGGCGGACAACGCCGCGCCCGTCGTCAACCTTGTGGCCTTGCCCGGACTGGGGCGGCTGGACGAAGCCATCGACGCCGGTGCCATGCCGGGTGAACTGGTGGCCGGCTCCGCGCTTTATTCCGGTGGGGACGTCGGGCGGCTGTCGAGCGTGCGGGAGGGAACCACGCGCGTGCAGGACGCCGGGTCGCAGTTGATCGCCCAGGCAGTGGCCAAGGTCGACCTTGGCCGGCCGGCCGAGGGGGAACGGTGGCTGGACATGTGCGCCGGTCCGGGCGGCAAGGCAGCGCTGCTGGGCGCACTGGCGTTGCAGCGGGGCGCGACGCTGCTGGCAAATGAGCCGGCCGGGCACCGGGCCCAGCTGGTGCGGCAGGCCTTGGCGCCTGTCGACCATGAGGTCTGGCAGGTCCGGGTCGGTGACGGCAGGACCATTGGAGACGAAAGTCCGGAGGAATTCGACCGCATTCTCGTGGATGCCCCCTGCACGGGCCTGGGTGCCCTCCGCCGGCGTCCGGAGTCCCGCTGGCGGCGGCAACCCTCGGACCTTGCCGGGCTGGGCCCGCTGCAGCGGCAGTTGCTCGATTCGGCACTGGCTGCAGTCAAGCCCGGAGGGATCGTGGCCTATGTGACCTGTTCCCCGCACCCGGCGGAAACGACCGCCGTCGTGGCCGACGCCATGCGCCGGCGCGAGGATCTTGAGCTGCTGGACGCCGGAGCGGCCCTGGATGCGGCCAGCCTGCCGGGTGCTGTCAACGCAGGCCATGATGGTACAGCGCAGCTTTGGCCCCACATCCACCAGACAGATGCAATGTTCATGGCAATCATCCGGAAAAAGACACCAGCGGAACAGACCCACAAGGGCTAAGGGAGAATACATGGCCAAGTGCTGCATTAACCCCAGTATCCTGTCAGCGGACTTCGTCAATCTGGAGACCGAACTGCACCGGATCAACACCGCGGATGCGGTGCACGTTGACGTGATGGACAATCATTTCGTACCCAACCTGACGATCGGGCTGCCGGTGGTTGAGCGGATCCGGAAAGTCAGTCCGGTGCCGCTGGACGCGCACCTGATGATCGCCGATGTGGACCGCTGGGCACCGGCCTATGCCGACGCCGGGGTGGAATCCGTGACCTTCCATGTCGAGGCCGCCACGGCCCCGATCAAACTGGCCCGCGAACTTCGGGCCAGGGGCGCCAAAGCCGGAATGGCGCTGCGGCCGGCCACACCGGTGGAACCGTATCTGGACATGCTGTCCGAGCTGGACATGCTGCTGGTCATGACCGTGGAGCCGGGTTTTGGCGGCCAGTCCTTCCTGGACGTCACGCTGCCGAAGATCCGCCGGGCGGCCAAGGCCATCGAAGGCTCCGGGCTGGAGGTTGCCATCCAGGTCGACGGCGGCATCACCGAGGAGACAATCGTCCGGGCGGCCGAGGCGGGCGCCACCGTCTTCGTGGCCGGTTCCGCCGTCTACGGAGCCGAAGATCCAAACGAGGCCATTGCCCGCCTTCGGCAGGCGGCCACCCACTGACGTCCGCAGGAGCCGGGGAAGTGACCGGGGATGTGAATTGCTACGCATTGCTACGCCTGTCCCGGTCCGCCCTCGCCGGACAGTTATGGATCCATGTAATAATGACGCATACAACGTGCTCCGGGGTCGGTGAAATTCCGAACCGGCGGTTATAGTCCGCGACCCGTGGGCTGCGACCTGGAACCAGGTCAAGGTCCGCGGTTGAGCCGGTGAAATTCCGGCACCGACAGTTAAAGTCTGGATGGGAGAAGCACGTACAGTTTGGCACCCGGCGGGTCCGGCGCTCCATGGAGCACCACCGCCGCACCGTCTCGCTGTCGTTACCCCGGAGCCGCCGCGGCTTAGGGAAGGAACGGCATGGATTTACTGCGGTGGCTCTTCGAAGCGCAAATTCCCGTTGGCGGGAGTTCGCTGCTGCTACGCGAAGTGCTGGGAAATGTCTTTGGGCTATTGAGCGCCCTCGGCGGAATGCGCCGTAAAGTCTGGGCCTGGCCGGTGGGCATCATCGGCAACCTCTTGCTCCTGACCGTATTCCTGGGCAGTCTGTTCGGCGGGGCGAATACCGTGAACCTCCTGGGCCAGGCCGGCCGCCAGATAATGTTCATTGCCGTATCCGTCTACGGCTGGCGCCGCTGGCATGAAAGCCGGACCGGCAGCGGAGCGGCCATTACGCCGCGCTGGGCTTCCGGCCGTGAACGGGTCGGCATGGTCGCCGCCCTGATCCTGGGCACCGCTGCCCTGACCCCGGTCTTTACGCTGCTTGGCTCCTATGAACCGGTCTGGGCTGACGCGTGGACCTTTGTCGGCTCGCTGCTGGCTACCTACGGCATGGCCAAGGGCTGGGTCGAATTCTGGCTGCTGTGGGTTGCCGTCGACGCTGTAGGGGTGCCGCTCCTGTTCAGCGCCGGCTACTATGCCTCCGCCTTCATGTACCTGTTCTACGGCGCGTTCACCCTGGTCGGCTTCGTCATCTGGCGCCGTGCACACAACCGCGCCAGGCAGCAGATCGACGTCCCCTTGCCCGATCCCGCGCTGAGGTAATGGCCATGCACAGGGAACACGAACAACAGTTCACCCCCGCGGAGCAGCGTGCCATGCAGCTCGCCATCGACTCCGCCCGCAAGGGGGTCCGCGGGGCGAACCCGCTGGTCGGAGCGGTCATCCTCGACGAGGCGGGCGAGGTGCTGAGCGTGGGATACCACCGCGGCGCCGGCACGCCCCACGCCGAGCGGGACGCCCTGGCCAATGCCGCCTCGCGGCGGGCCGGCCTGAGCGGATGCACCATGGTGGTCACGCTGGAACCGTGCAACCACTTCGGCCGGACCGGTCCCTGCTCGGTGGCCGTCAGGGAATCCGGGATCGCCCGCCTGGTGTACGCCGTGGGCGACAGCCATGCCGCGGCCGCCGGCGGGGCGGCGCTGCTCGCGGAGGCGGGCATCGACGTCGCAGGCGGCCTGCTCCGGGACGCCGCCCTGGAACTCAACCACCGCTGGTTCGACTCGGTGGCTTCCGGCCGTCCGTTCATCACCGTCAAGCTGGCCCAAACAGTGGACGCCCGGATCGCCGCGGCGGACGGCACCAGCCAGTGGATCACGGGCCCGGAAGCGCGTGCCGACAGCCAGCAGCTGCGCGCCCGCATCGACGCCATCCTGGTGGGGACCGGGACGGCCCTCGCGGACAATCCACGGCTGACCGCACGCGACCGCTCCGGAACCGAGTTGCCCAAGCAGCCGCTGCGGGTGGTCATGGGCCAGCGCGAGCTGCCGGCCGATGCCGCAGTCCACGGCGGCGACACTGAATTTGTCCATTTCCGGACCCACGACCCGGCCGAAGTGGCCGCCGCGCTGTACCAACGCGGCGTGCGGCACCTGCTGGTTGAGGGCGGTGCCACAGCTACCGGCGCCTTCATCGCCGCCGGGCTGGCGGATGAGTTGTTCGTCTATCTGGCGCCGTCACTGCTGGGCGCCGGCACGGCATCGGTCCAGGACCTGGGTATCGGCACGCTGGCAGACGCGCAGCAGTGGCGGTGGGATGCGGCCGGCGGCGGTTTCGCCGTACCGCTGGGCAGGGACATCAGGCTGCATCTGGAACCCGAACCGGCCCTGCGTGCCGACGACGAATTCTGAACAAAGGAAAGAAAAAGAATGTTTACCGGAATCATTGCCGAGCGGGGCACCGTTGTCTCGCTGACCCTTGATGAACAGAACGACACCGCGGTCCTGGTCTTCCGGGCACCGCAGACGGGCACAGACCTGCCGCTGGGCGGTTCGATCGCAGTCAACGGCGTGTGCCTGTCGGCCACCTCGATCGACGGCGCGGAAATTGCCGTCGACGTTATCGGGGAAACTCTGGTCCGCACCACGACGGGATCCCTGAAACCCGGCATGGCGGTTAACCTGGAGCGCTGCGTTCCCGCCGGCGGCCGCCTCGACGGACATGTCGTGCAGGGCCATGTCGACGGCGTCGGCAGCATCCTGGAGCGCGAAGACCTGGGCAAGTGGGAACGGGTGCGGATCGGACTGCCTGCCGGCCTGGCCCGCTACGCAGCGGAGAAGGGGTCGGTGGCCATTGACGGCGTGTCGCTGACCGTCACCGCCGTGAGCCCGGCCGCGGAACCGGAACCGTGGCTGGAGGTGGGCCTCATCCCGATGACGCTGGCTGACACCGGACTGGGGGAGAAGCAGCCCGGGGACCCGGTGAACCTGGAAATGGACGTGCTGGCGAAGTACGCCGAACGGCTGCTTTCCTTCACTTCCGCCCCCAGGTTTGCAGCAGAAACAGAGGTGAAGGCATGAGCCCCGAAAACACGATCGTCCTGGATCCGGTCGAGGACGCCATCACGGCGATGGCTGCCGGGCGTGCCGTCGTCGTCGTCGACGATGCGGACCGCGAAAACGAAGGGGACATCATCTTCGCCGCCGAATTTTCAACGCCGGCGTTGATGGGCTGGACGATCCGGCATTCCTCGGGCGTCATCTGCGTCCCGATCACCGGCGAACGCGCCGACCGGCTCAAGCTGCCCGCGATGGTCGAGGTCAACGAAGACGCCAAGGGCACCGCCTACACCGTCTCCTGCGATGCCGCAGCAGGCATCACCACCGGCATCAGCGGCGGGGACCGCTCGGTTACCGCCCGCCTGCTGGCGGATCCGGATACCACGCCCGCCCAGCTGAGCCGGCCCGGCCACATGTTTCCACTGCGCGCGGTCGACGGCGGTGTCCAGGCTCGGCGCGGCCATACGGAAGCAGCTGTGGATCTGTGCAGGATGGCCGGGTTGCAGCCGGTGGGCGTCATTGCCGAACTGATCCACGATGACGGTGAGATGATGCGCCTGCCGGCGCTGCGGGAATTCGCCGACGCGCACGGCATCCCGCTGATCTCGATCGAGGACCTGGTGGCTTTCCAGCGCAGCCAGGCCACGACCGGAGCAGGTGCCCAATGAACCCGGCACAGCCTCCCGCTGCCGTCACCGGTGGTCCGGTGGTCCGGCTTCCGTCCGCCTTCGGCGACTTCCTGGTCCAGGTCTGGACGGACGCTGTCACCGGCGTCGAGCACATGACCGTCTCGTCGCCCCGGCCCGCGGACGGGGTGCCGCTGGTCCGCCTGCATTCCGAATGCCTCACCGGCGATGTCTTCGGCTCCTACCGTTGCGACTGCGGCGAACAGCTGGAACAGGCACTGGGCCTGGTCAGCCTCCATGGGGGAACCGTCGTCTATCTGCGCGGGCAGGAAGGACGCGGCATCGGGCTGGCCAACAAGATCCGCGCCTACGCTCTGCAGGAGACCGGGGCGGACACGGTGGAAGCCAATGAGCAGCTGGGGTTGCCCGTGGATGCGCGGGACTATCAGGCCGCCGCGGGCATCCTGAAGGAAATGGGCCTGCACACCCTGCGGCTGCTGACCAACAACCCGGCCAAGCGGGACCGCCTGGTGGAGTACGGGATCGACGTCGTCGACATGGTCTCCTCCGAGGTTCCCTCGCGCGAAGAGAACGAGCGTTACCTGCGGACCAAGCGCGACCGGATGAACCATTTCCTGACCCTGCTGGAAACCCAGCCCATCCAGCAGAGCTGAACACAGACCGGGCTGAACACAGACCGGGCTGAGCAAAGACATACAGAGAGAAGAGGAACCCATGAGTGGACACGGAGCACCCGTCATCAATGTCAGCGAGCTCGGCGAGGACGTTGCCGGCCTCCGCCTGGCCATCATCGCCGCCAGCTGGCACACCAGGATCATGGATGGACTGATTGGCGGGGCCCAGCGTGCCGCCGCCGAAGCAGGCATCGAACCGACCCTGGTCCGTGTTCCCGGGGCCTTCGAGCTGTCCGTGGCAGCTGCGCGGCTGGCGCCGCAGTTCGACGCCGTGGTTGCTTTGGGCGTCGTCATCCGCGGCGGAACGCCGCACTTCGACTATGTTTGCCAGTCGGCGACGAACGGCCTGACTGACGTCAGCGTCCGCACGGGGGTGCCCGTAGGATTCGGTGTGCTGACCTGCGACACCGAAGAGCAGGGACTGGACCGCGCGGGCCTGCCGGGGTCGGTTGAGGACAAGGGCCATGAAGCGGTCACGGCCGCCGTAGCCACTGCGGCGATGCTGCGCGGATTCGGCCAGTGAGCCGATTAGGCCGCTGAACGGATTCGATCACTGAGCCGGCCGGCAGCGCCGGGAGGCATTCGTCACATAGGCGGACTCAAATACGGGCCATTCACCGGCAGGCAGTAACCTTGGGGTGTGAAAACCTTCGAAACACTCTTTGCCGAGCTGAGCGAGAAAGCGGTGGACCGTCCTGAAGGTTCGCGCACTGTTGCCGAACTGGACTCCGGTGTTCATGGAATCGGCAAGAAGGTCGTCGAGGAGGCTGCCGAGGTCTGGATGGCGGCCGAGTACGAATCCGATGTGGCGGCCGCCGAAGAGATTTCCCAGCTGATCTACCACCTGCAGGTGCTGATGATCGCCAAGGGCCTGACGCTGGAGGATGTCTACAAGCATCTGTAGCCACGCAGCCGCCCTTCCGGCCGTCCCGGATCCGCGGCTCGTGGCCAGCTTGCCTGCCCTCCAGCGAACAATCCAAAAGCGAAAGACTTCCATAATGCTTCGTGTAGCAGTCCCTAACAAGGGATCCCTGTCCGAGTCCGCGTCCGAGATGCTCAGCGAGGCCGGCTACCGCCAGCGCCGCGACAGCCGCGAACTGGTCATGGTGGACCCGGAAAACGATATTGAATTCTTTTTCCTCCGGCCGCGCGACATCGCTGTGTATGTCGGCTCCGGAACGCTCGACGTCGGCATCACCGGCCGTGATCTGCTCCTGGACGCCCAGGTCGAGGCGGACGAACTTCTGGCCCTTGGCTTCGCCGGCTCCACCTTCCGGTTTGCCGGTCCCGCGGGTGAATTCACCGACGAAAAGCAGCTGGAAGGAAAGCGCGTCGCCACCAGCTACGACGGCCTGCTGCGCAAGCATCTGGCGGACCTGGGCATCTCCGCCTCCGTCGTCCGTCTCGACGGCGCGGTGGAATCCTCAGTCCGGCTGGGTGTTGCCGACGCCGTCGCAGACGTCGTCTCCACCGGTACCACGCTGCGCGCTTCGGGGCTGGCGGTATTCGGCGAGCCGATCCTGGTTTCCGAGGCCGTGCTGATCGGCCGCCGCGGCATCCAGCCGCCCGCCGGACTGGATGTGCTGATCCGCCGCCTGCAGGGTGTGCTGGTGGCCCGGCAGTACGTGCTCATGGACTACGACATCCGCAAGGACCTGGTCGAGCAGGCCTATGCCCTGACCCCAGGACTGGAATCGCCGACAGTGTCGCCGCTGCGCGATTCGGACTGGGTGGCCATCCGTTCCATGGTGCCGCGCAAGGACACGAACAGGATCATGGACGAGCTGTACGACCTGGGCGCGCGGGCCATCCTGGTCAGCGGCATCCACGCCTGCCGGATCTAGCGGAGGACCGACCCATGAGCCTTGCCATCCGTGTCATTCCCTGCCTGGACGTCGATGCCGGGCGGGTTGTCAAGGGCATCAACTTCGAAGGCCTGCGCGACGCCGGTGATCCGGTGGAACTGGCACACCGCTATGACCGCGCCGGCGCGGACGAGCTGACCTTCCTCGACGTCACCGCATCCTCCAGCGACCGGGCCACGACCTACGACGTCGTGGCCCGCACGGCCGAGGAGGTCTTTATCCCGCTGACCGTCGGCGGCGGCGTGCGGGAAGTCGCCGACGTCGACCGCCTGCTGCGGTTCGGCGCCGACAAGGCCTCGATCAACACTGCAGCGGTAACCCGGCCGGCGGTCATTGATGAGATCACCAACCACTTCGGCTCCCAGGTCCTCGTGCTGTCGCTCGATGCGCGCCGGACTACTGACCCGGCGATCGCTTCGGGCTTTGAGGTCACGACGCACGGCGGCCGGCGCGGAACCGGCATCGACGCCATCGCGTGGGCCAAGGAAGCTGCGGACCGCGGCGTTGGCGAGATCCTGCTGAACTCGATCGACGCCGACGGCACGAAGGACGGGTTCGACCTGGAGATGATCCGGGCAGTCAGGGCCGCGGTGCAGGTTCCGCTGATCGCCTCCGGCGGCGCCGGCGAACCGGCGCACTTTCCGCCGGCCATCGCTGCTGGAGCCGATGCGGTACTGGCGGCCTCGATTTTCCATTTCGGGCCGGACGATATGATCGCCCAGGTGAAGCAGGCCATCAGCGACGCCGGCTACCCGGTGCGCTGAGGTCCGGAGCCTATGCTTCAGATGCCGATTTCGGCGCTGTTCATCAGGGCGACGGCATCCGGCTGGCCCTCGAACGTTACCAGCGCATGCTGGCGGCGGCCGTGGGCGTGCATCAGCAGCTCACCTGGTTCGCCCACGATGGCGACCGAGACCGGAGCCCGCTTGGCCACATGCCGGGGACCGTCCGGGCGGACCAGCACGATTCCCAGGTCGACGGCGCGGTACAGGATGGCTGCCCGCTTGATGAGTTCGTCCCACAGGGCATCCGAATAGCCCTGGTCCAGCGCACGCGGAGCCCAGCGGTGCGTGGCACGCCGGACGTCTTCCGTGTGGACGAAGTATTCGATGAGGTTGGTGCTCGTGTCGACCGACTGCAGGCGCATCGGGGACATCCGGGGCGGCCCGGCCCGGAAGTCCGCCACCAGCTTGGAATAGGCCTCGGGGCTCGCCGATTTCGCCGCGAGCCGGCGGATCGCCTTGTCCGCCCGGCCGGCCAGCGGCCTGAACAAGCTCCCCAGCCCGACGACCGGTCCGTGTTCGCGCAGGTAAAGGTGCGCCGCCAGCTCCTGGGTGCGCCATCCTTCACACAGCGTGGGGGAGTTGGCTCCTGCGGCGAGCAAGGTTTCAGCCAACACTTCACGGGACGGTTCTACATAGTGCATCACTGCTGAAATTAGCATGAAGGAGGCTGCAGTGGGGACCGTGCCGCCGAATGTGGCGGTCGTCCCACCATCCGGCCGGCACGGCGGGATGGTGGGACGACCGGCCGTGCCGGCCGGATTTGGCGCTGGCACTAGACTTGAAGGGATGTCTTCCGAACCCATGTCCCAGCAAGCCCTCCAACACGGCTCCCCGTTGGCCCCTGAACTTGCCGGTGCCCTCAAGCGCGACGCCGCCGGCCTGGTGGCCGCGATTGTGCAGCAGCATGACACCGGCGAGGTACTGATGCTCGGCTGGATGGACGACGAGGCCCTGCACCGGACCATGAGGACGGGCCGGGTCACCTTCTACTCGCGGTCCCGCCAGGAGTACTGGCGCAAGGGAGACACCTCCGGGCATGTTCAGTGGGTCAAGTCCGTAGCACTGGACTGCGACGGCGATGCCCTGCTGGTGCGCGTTGACCAGGTCGGCGCGGCGTGCCACACGGGGACCCGGACCTGCTTCGACGGCCGGGACATCGACGTCGTGGCCGGCCCGGCCTGACCGGCGGCAACCGCACGCTGCAAGCGCCTGCCGCCGCCGACAGGTGCGCCGGCCGCAAGGCCCGGCTGCCGCCGTCGTAGGCGGACAGTTCCGAAGGCGGCAGCACTGAAAGCGGCAGCTCCGAAAAGGGGCTCCCAACCACAGCCAGTAATCGAAGGAAAAGAAGCAGATGCAGGATCTCGGAGTCGTCAGGCCCACGCTCGAGGAGTTCAGGGCGCTGGCGTTGGACCACCGCGTGGTGCCGGTGCACCTGAAGGTGCTGGCGGACGCCCACACCCCGATCGCGATCTACCGCAAGCTTGCGCAGGGCGAGCCGGGGACCTTCCTGCTGGAGTCCGCCGCGGTGGGCGGGGTCTGGTCCAGGTATTCCTTCATCGGCGCACGGTCGAGGGCCACGCTCACCACCAAGGACGGCGAGGCGCACTGGCTGGGCGAGCCTCCGGCAGGTGTTCCCCTGGACGGGAACCCGGTGGAGGCGATGCGGCGGACGGTCGAGCTGCTGCGGACCGAGCGGTTCGAGGGACTGCCGCCGCTGACCTCCGGGCTGGTCGGCTTCGTCGGCTGGGAGTCGGTGCGGCACTGGGAGAAGCTCACCAGCCCTCCGGCGGACGACCTGCAGATGCCGGAGCTGGCCATGAACCTGGTGACGGACCTGGCCGTGCACGACAACACCGAAGGCACGGTCACTCTGATCGCCAACGCCATCAATTTCGACGGGAGCGGCGAGCGGGTCGACGATGCCTGGTACGACGCCGTGGAGCGGCTCAAGTCCATGCTGCGGAGGGTCAGTGCTCCGGCCGAGCAGCCGGTGTCCGTGCTGGAAAACGGCACCGTGGATACGGAGCAGCTCCTGAAGAACGTCCGCGAGAGCTGGGACCGGAATGAATACCTGAAGGCGATCGAACGCGGCAAGGAGGCGATCGTCGACGGCGAAGTGTTCCAGGTGGTGATTTCCCGCCGCTTCGAGCTGGACTGCGGTGCTTCGGCCCTGGACGTCTACCGGGTGCTGCGCAACCTGAACCCCAGCCCGTACATGTACATGTTCAGTTTCGTCGATGCCGACGGGGCCGAATACGCGATTGTCGGCTCGTCGCCCGAGGCGCTCGTGACGGTCACCGGGGACGAGGTGATCACCCATCCGATTGCCGGGTCCAGGCCCCGCGGACGGACGGTGGAACTGGACCGGGAGCTCGCCGAGGAGCTGCTGGCCGACGAGAAGGAACGTTCCGAGCACCTCATGCTCGTCGACCTGGCCCGCAATGACATCTCCAAGGTCTGCGAACCGGGCTCGGTGGAGGTGAGCCAGTTCATGGAGGTGGAGCGGTTCAGCCACATCATGCACCTGGTCTCCACTGTCGTCGGCAGGCTCGCACCGGATGCCTCGGCCTACGACGTGCTGGCGGCGACCTTCCCGGCCGGGACGCTCTCCGGGGCGCCCAAGCCGCGCGCGCTGCGGCTGCTCGACGAACTGGAGCCGCACAAGCGCGGCCTCTACGGCGGCGTGGTGGGCTACCTGGACTTCGCCGGGGACATGGACATGGCCATTGCCATCCGCTCGGCGCTGCTGCGCGGCGGGCGGGCGTATGTCCAGGCCGGTGGCGGCATCGTGGCCGATTCCGTGCTTGAGACGGAGGCCATGGAAACGGTGAACAAGGCCGCTGCGCCCCTGCGTGCCGCCCTGATCGCCTCCAGCCTGCATCCTGTTACGGCGGACAGTGTAATTGCCGACGGCACCGCCGCAGTGGGGGAGGCGGCGCTGTGAGCCGCGGGATGTCGCACGGGACGGCGCGCTGGAAGCGCAAGGGGACCGTCGTGCTCGGCGGATTGCTCTGTGCCGCCCTCGCCTTCGGGACGACGACGCAGACCTGGCTGCAGGTGAAGCTGCCGCCGTCGGCGGTGCAGACACCGAATCTGGATGTTCCCGGCAGCGACGCGGCCGTGTCGGTCACTGCGCTGGCCCTGGTCGCGCTGGCTGGTGTCCTGGCGGCGTCGATCGCCGGTCGGGTCGCTCGGATCATCATCGCGGTGATCATCATGCTGGTCGGCGCAGGGATCACGGCCGCTGCCCTTGCAGTCATCGTGGATCCGGCCACGGCCGCCTCCGCTTCGATCGGCAAGGCCATCGGCATCATCGGAGCGCCTGTCGACATCACCCTGACCGCATTCCCCGCGGTGGCAGCAGTGTCCGGCGTGCTGGTTTTCCTCGCCGCGGTGTGGCTGCTGGTTGCCGGCCGTACCTGGGTGCGGTCCAGGCGGTTCGAGTCCGCTGCCGGCACGGGCACGGCTACCGGTACCGGTCCTGATACCGGGACCGGCACCGGCGGCAAGGAGGCACCGCCGACGGAGGCATCCGCCGGAAACGATCCGGCGGACGGTGACGGGACGATCGATGAGATCGATGGCTGGGACCAACTGAGCCGGGGGCAGGATCCAACCCGCTGAGGCTTCACATGGGCGGTTCGCCGCCTGGCTGCTCCGTTAATAGGGCAGAATGAAATCAGCAACGTTTATGAGGAGATAGATAATGGCCAACAACGCCACCACTACCCAGCAAGAAGAGGCCAGCATCCACGATGCACCGATCGGGCACGGCAACAGCCCGGCTGCCTGGACTTGCGTCTTCATCATGATGATCGGAGTCGCCGCTTCGTGCGTCGGTTTCGTGATGGCCAGCCATCTGGTCTTCTGGGGCGGTCTGGTCGTCGTGGCCATCGGCCTGGTTGCCGGCTGGATCATGAAGAAGGCCGGTTTCGGCGTCGACGGCCACAAGCTGAAGAGCACGCACTAGCGTGACAGTTCTCGACGACATTATTTTAGGCGTCCGGGAGGATCTCGAGGAGCGCCGGCGGCAGGTGCCGCTGGACCGGGTCAAGGAGCTGGCCGCGCAGGCAGTCCCCGCGCGGGACGCCTATGCCGCGCTGGGCGGCAATGACCAGCCGCGCGCCGCGCTCCGGGTCATCGCTGAGGTCAAGCGCAAGAGCCCGTCCAAGGGGGACCTGGCCAATATCGCGGATCCCGCCGCCCTGGCGGCCAGCTATGAGGACGGCGGTGCCGCCGTCATCAGTGTGCTGACCGAGCAGCGCCGGTTCAACGGTTCCCTGGCGGACCTCGACGCCGTGCGCGCCGCGGTCCAGCTGCCCGTGCTCCGCAAGGATTTCACGGTGGATCCGTACCAGATCTGGGAAGCGCGCGCCCACGGGGCGGACCTGGTGCTGCTGATCGTGGCGGCGCTGACCGATGCCGAGCTGCAGGAATTCCTGGCGCTGACCCACCAGCTGGGCATGAATGCCCTGGTGGAGACGCACACCGCGGAGGAGATCGACCGCGCGGTGGCGGCCGGGGCTCGCATCATCGGCGTCAACGTCCGGAACCTGAAGACGCTGGACGTGGACCGCGGCATCTTCGCTTCGCTGGCGGATCGGATCCCTGCGCAGGCAGTGATCATCGCCGAGTCCGGGGTGCGGGACGCCTCCGACGTGGAGCACTACGCTGCCAACGGTGCCAACGCCATTCTGGTGGGCGAGGCGCTGGTCCGGCACAACGATCCGGCCGGCACGGTCACGGAATTCCGCGAAGCAGGCGCCCGGGCCATAGCGGCCCGGATCAGTTAGGACCTTCGCAACATTACGCCGGGCATGGTTTCGCCATGCCCGGCATCAGCATGGAAAGACAGGACGGTGGACCTCATGACCGACAAGCCTGAAGCGCAGGCCGGCCCGGAGCCGTTGGCGGATACCACGCCCGACGCGGCCGATGCGTTCCTCAGCGGAGGGAAGAGCTTGCGCCACGCGCCGGGCCCGTACTTCGGGGCTTTCGGCGGCCGATGGATGCCGGAATCGCTGATCGCGGCCCTGGACGAGCTGGAGGACACCTTCGAAAAGGCCAAGGCCGATCCGGAGTTCCTGGCCCAGGTGGCGGAACTGAACCGGAACTATTCAGGCCGCCCGTCCCTGCTGACGGAGGCCAAGCGCTTTTCCCAGCACGCCGGCGGGGTCCGCATTTTCCTCAAGCGGGAGGACCTGAACCACACAGGCTCTCACAAGATCAACAATGTGCTGGGCCAGGCGCTGCTGGCCAAGCGCATGGGCAAGACCCGCCTGATCGCCGAGACCGGGGCCGGCCAGCATGGTGTCGCCAGTGCGACGGCGGCCGCGCTGCTGGGGATGGAATGCGTCGTCTATATGGGCGCTGAGGACACCCGGCGCCAGGCCCTGAATGTCGCCCGTATGGAATTGCTGGGCGCCACGGTGGTACCAGTGACCGCCGGCTCACGCACGCTCAAGGACGCTATCAACGAGGCGCTGCGGGACTGGGTGGCGAATGTCCACACCACCCACTACCTGCTGGGCACCGCCGCGGGAGCCCATCCGTTCCCTGCGCTCGTCCGGTACTTCCACGAGGTCATCGGTGAAGAAGCCCGGGAACAGATTCTGGACCAGGCCGGCCGGCTGCCCGATGCCGTCTGCGCCTGCATCGGCGGCGGCTCCAACGCCATCGGTATCTTCCATGGTTTCCTGGACGACGCCGGTGTGGCCCTGTACGGGTTCGAGGCCGGCGGCGAGGGCGTGGAGACCGGCCGGCACGCGGCCACCATCACGCTGGGCCGTCCCGGCGTACTGCACGGTGCACGTTCCTATCTGATGCAGGATGAAGACGGCCAGACGATCGAATCGCATTCCATTTCGGCCGGGCTGGACTATCCCGGTGTGGGGCCCGAGCACTCCTACCTGCACGACATCGGACGCGTGAACTATGAGCCGATCACCGACACGGAGGCCATGGACGCTTTCCGCCTGCTGTGCCGCACCGAAGGCATCATCCCGGCGATCGAGTCCTCGCACGCGCTGGCCGGCGCACTCAAGGTAGGACAGCGCCTTGCCGCGGAAGCCGGGTCTGCTGAAGCGGCTGCCGAAAAGATCATCGTCGTTAGCCTGTCCGGCCGCGGCGACAAAGACGTAGCCACCGCAGCAGAATGGTTCGACCTGCTGGACAGTAATTCGCCGGAAGCAGAGATCGGCGCCGAAGGAGAGCAGTTGTGAGCAGCGCAGCAGTAACCAGCAAGTCCGCCGCCGCGATCGACAAGGCCAGAGCGGAAGGCCGCGCCGCGCTGATCGGTTATCTGCCCGCGGGTTTCCCGTCCGTGGAGGAGGCGATCGAGGCCGCCGTGGCCCTAGCGGACAATGGCGCTGACCTGATCGAGATCGGCGTGCCGTATTCGGATCCGGTGATGGACGGCCTGGTGATCCAGGAGGCCACCACCAGGGCGCTGGCCGGTGGTTTCAAGGTCGCGCAGGTCTTCGACATCGTCGCGGGCATCACCAAGCGGACGGATGCGGCTGTGCTGGTCATGACCTACTGGAATCCCGTCCTGCGCATGGGCGTCGACGAATTCTCGCGGCGCCTGGCTGAGGCCGGGGGAGCCGGACTGATCACACCGGACCTGATTCCGGATGAGGCAGCGGAATGGTTCGAAGCCTCGGACAAGTACGGTCTGGACCGGGTCTTCCTTGTGGCGCCGTCCTCGACCCCAGCGCGGATGAAGCGCACGGTGGAGGCCAGCCGCGGATTCGTGTACGCCGTCTCCATCATGGGGGTCACGGGTGCACGCAGCCAGGTCAGCGATGCCGCGCGCAGCGTGGTCGAACGGGCCAAGGAAGCCGGAGCGGAGCGGGTCTGTGTGGGCCTGGGCGTGTCCACCCCGGACCATGTGCGGGAGATTGCCGCCTACTCCGACGGCGTCATCGTGGGGACGGCGCTGGTCGCGGCCCTGCGGGACGGCGGGCCGGAGGCGGTTGGTACGCTGGCCGCGGAACTGCGCACCGGACTGGGCTGATCCGGGGCCGGCCGGCGCAGCGGCCGATCCCGCCTGCCACGAATATGCCTCCGGGACCAAAGGAATCCGACCCATGCAGACCACCGTCAATGCACTCTCCATGATCCCGGCCGGCATTCCCAGCCCCGGCTGGTCCGGTTTCACCGTCGGCCCGCTCACGATCCACGCCTACGCGCTGTGCATCCTGGCGGGGATCATTGCGGCCCTCTGGCTGACCACGGTCCGCTGGCGGCGCCGCGGCGGCCCGCAGGATGCTGTCTGGGACATCGCCATCTGGGCCATCCCGTTCGGCATCATCGGCGGCCGGCTGTACCACGTCTTCTCGTCGCCGGACGCGTATTTCGGTCCAGGATTTGACGGCACGGGCGATCTGTCGCTGATCCCGCAGATCTGGCTCGGCGGTCTGGGCATCTGGGGTGCCGTCGCCCTGGGTGTAGTGGGGGCGTGGATCGGCTGCCGTCGGGCCGGCGTCAAACTGACTTCCTTCATCGACGCTGCGGCTCCCGGGCTTCTGCTGGCGCAGGCCATCGGGCGCTGGGGCAACTGGTTCAACCAGGAGCTGTTCGGCGCACCGACCGACCTGCCCTGGGGGCTCCGGATCGATCCGGACAGTCCCAATTTCCCGGCCGGAACCGAACCGGGAACACTCTTCCATCCGACGTTCCTGTACGAGTCGCTCTGGAACCTGGCCGGCGTCGTCATCCTGCTGGCACTGGACCGGAAGTTCCATTTCCGGCGCGGCCGCCTTTTCTGGCTGTATGCGGCGTACTACACGCTGGGGCGGGTCTGGATCGAGGCGATGCGCATCGATGACGCCGAGCTGATCTTCGGTGTGCGGCTGAATGTGTGGACCAGTATCCTGGTCTTCCTGGTCGCCATTACCTTCTTCATCGTGCTGGGTGTAACCGGAAGGAACGCCGGGACATCGGTCTACCTGCCTGGGCGGGAACCGGCTGCCGGCGCGGATGATGCCGAAGCGGACAACGCAAAAACGGACGGCGCAAAAGCGGACAGCCCAGAAGCGGCGGGTGCAGAAGGTGGACGGAATCTTGCCGGAAGTGAACGGCAGGTTACGGAAGCCGCACGCGAGGAACCGGGAAATTCCGCGGCTGCACAGAGCCAACATGACGCTGCCGCCGCCGCCGCGCAGGAATCCGGTGCGTCCAATCGTGCAGACCGTGGTAATCTCTCACAACCACACGGCGAGGCCGGCAACGCTTCGCCGCCCGCAGGTGCGGGCAAGGATAAATAGTCCCGGGGCCACCGCCCTGGCGGCTATAGACCATGCCGTGGACTGATTGGTACGGACCAGGTTGCAACAAACCAGGGAAGTGCCAGCTGTGACAGAGGGCCTTTATGGAACCGTTGCTCACCAACCGCGCTGGGCTTTGTGGCCTCTGTCATAGAATCGTCTGTACGTGACATTCCGCGCAGCCTGATTCAGGTGCTGCGTGCCGGGGCCAGCGCCGTCCCCTCCTGACGCTCCAACGCGGAGGAAGGACAGTTATTCCATGACCGCCCAGTATATCGAAAACCCGCCGGGCACGGCGGAGCGGGTTGTTTCCCCTTTCCAGCGGTTCGCCGCCTACCCGGAGGCTTCCGGCCTGTACAGCCCGGAGAATGAAAAGGACGCCTGCGGCCTGGCAGTCATTGCCACTCTCCGCGGCGAACCGGGGCATGACATCGTCGACGCGGCGCTGACGGCGCTGCGCAACCTCGAACACCGCGGCGCGGTCGGCGCCGACGAGGGCACGGGTGACGGTGCAGGTCTGCTGACACAGATCCCGGATGAGTTTTTCCGCGCCGTTGTCGACTTCGATCTTCCGGCGGCGGGCCAATATGCCGTCGGCACCGCGTACCTGCCCACGGAGGCGGGCGAACAGAGTTCGGCCCGCGCCGGCATCGAAGACGTCGCCGAATCGGAGGGGCTGCGCATTTTGGGCTGGCGCGACGTGCCCGTTGTTGCGGAGCTGGTGGGTGCCATGGCACGCGCCTGCATGCCGCACTTTGTCCAGGTCTTCCTGGCCAATGCCGACGGCGATGACTCGGAGCCGGGCCGCGGGCTCGATGCCAAGGCCTTCCGGCTCCGGAAGCGCGTGCAGAACAAATACGGCGTCTACTTCCCGTCGCTGTCCTCGAAGACGATCGTCTACAAGGGCATGCTGACCACTGCCCAGCTGGAACCGTTCTACCCGGACCTGTCCGATTCCCGGTTCAAGACGAAGCTCGGGATTGTCCACTCGCGGTTTTCCACCAACACTTTCCCGTCGTGGCCGCTGGCCCAGCCGTTCCGTACGATCGCGCACAACGGCGAGATCAATACGGTCAAGGGCAACCGCAACTGGATGCGCGCCCGGCAGTCCCAGCTGTCCAACCCGCTGCTCGGCGACGCTCCGGAGGAGCTGTACCCGGTTTGCACCCCGGGAGCATCCGATTCCGCGTCCTTCGATGAAGTCGCTGAACTGCTGATGCTGTCCGGGCGGCCGATTACCCACACCATCATGATGATGATCCCCGAGGCCTGGGAAAACCACGCCACCATGGATCCGGCACGCCGGGCGTTCTACCAGTACCACTCCATGCTGATGGAACCGTGGGACGGTCCAGCCGCCGTTTCCTTCACGGACGGCACGCTGGTCGGCGCGACCCTGGACCGGAACGGCCTGCGCCCGGGACGTTACTGGGTCACCGAGGACGGGCTGGTAATCTTCGCTTCCGAAGTCGGCGTCCTCAATGTCGAGCCCTCAAAGGTCGTCAGGAAGGGCCGTGTCTCCCCGGGCAGGATGTTCCTGGTGGACACCGAAGCCGGACGGATCATCGAGGACCAGGAGGTCAAGGCCGAGGTCGCTGCCGCCAATCCCTGGGGCCAGTGGGTCAGGGAAAACCAGATCAACCTCTCCGACCTGCCCGAACGCGAGCATGTGGTCCACACGCGGGCCTCCATCAACCACCGCCAGCGGACCTTCGGGTACACGCAGGAGGAACTGCGGATCCTGCTCGGACCGATGGCGCGCACGGGGGCCGAACCGCTGGGCGCCATGGGCTCGGATACCCCTATTGCCGTGCTGTCCAAGCGCCCCCGCTTGCTTTTCGACTACTTCGTGCAGTCCTTCGCCCAGGTGACCAACCCGCCGCTGGACGCCATCCGCGAAGAACTGGTCACATCGCTGCACACCTCGATCGGTCCGGACGGCAACCTGCTGTCCACGGGGCAGGTCCGGGCCAAGCAGGTGGCGCTGAACTTCCCCGTCATCAACAATGACGAACTTGCGAAGATCGCCAATATCCGCAACGACGAGGGCGAGCGCCTTGCCCTCAAGGTCCGGGGCCTCTACCGGCCGGAGGGCGGGGAAGCCTCCCTCCGGGCGCGCCTTGCGGAGATCTGCGAAAAAGTATCAGCGGCCATCAACCGCGGCGTGCACTACATCGTGCTGTCGGACCGTGATTCCAACGGTCAGTGGGCACCCATTCCCTCGCTGCTCCTCACCAGCGCCGTACACCACCATCTGCTCAAGAGCGCCAACCGCACCAAGATTTCGCTGCTGGTCGAGGCCGGCGATGTGCGCGAAGTGCACCACGTGGCGGTGCTGATCGGCTACGGCGCATCCGCAGTGAACCCGTACCTGGCGATGGAGAGCTGCGAGGAGCTGGTCCGCAACGGGGATATCACCGGCGTGACCGAGTCCGAGGCCGTCTACAACCTGATCAAGGGCCTGGGCAAGGGCGTCCTGAAGATCATGTCCAAGATGGGTATCTCCACCGTGGCGTCCTACTGCGGCGCCCAGACGTTCGAGGCGCTGGGCCTGTCGCAGGAACTTGTCGACGAGTTCTTCCACGGCACCCATTCGCAGCTGGGCGGCGTCGGCCTGGACGTCATCGCGGCCGAGGCCGCGGCGCGCCACACCACGGCCTACCCGGCGGACGGCGTTGAGGAACCGCACCGCCTGCTGGAAAACGGCGGCGAGTACCAGTGGCGGCGCGAGGGCCCGCCGCACCTGTTCAATCCGGAGACGGTCTTCCGGCTGCAGCATTCCACCCGGGAGCGCCGCTATGACATTTTCAAGGCCTACACCAAGGGCATTGACGACCAGTCCAAGGACCTGATGACCCTGCGCGGCCTGCTCAGGTTCAGGACCGGGCTGCGCCCGGCCGTGCCGCTGTCCGAGGTGGAACCGGTCTCCAGCATCGTCAAGCGCTTCTCCACTGGGGCGATGAGCTACGGCTCCATCTCCAAGGAAGCGCATGAGACGCTGGCCATCGCGATGAACCGGCTGGGTGCAAAATCCAACACAGGCGAGGGCGGCGAGGACGTCGACCGCCTGCTGGATCCCACGCGCCGCTCGGCGATCAAGCAGGTTGCCTCCGGCCGGTTCGGCGTCACCAGCCTCTACCTGACCAACGCGGACGACATCCAGATCAAGATGGCGCAGGGGGCGAAGCCCGGCGAGGGCGGCCAGTTGATGAGCCAGAAGGTCTACCCGTGGGTGGCCCGGACCCGGCACTCGACCCCGGGCGTAGGACTCATATCCCCGCCGCCGCACCATGACATCTACTCCATCGAGGACCTGGCGCAGCTGATCTACGACTGCAAGCGGGCCAACCCGTCGGCCCGGGTCCATGTGAAGCTGGTGTCTGAAGTGGGGATCGGCACGGTGGCGGCCGGTGTGACCAAGGCGAAGGCCGACGTCGTCCTGGTTTCCGGGCACGACGGCGGCACCGGCGCCAGCCCTTTGAACTCGCTCAAGCACGCCGGCGTCCCCTGGGAGCTCGGCCTGGCCGAAACGCAACAGACGCTGATGCTCAACGGCCTGCGCGACCGCGTGGTGGTCCAGGTCGACGGCCAGCTCAAGACCGGCCGCGATGTGGTCATCGCGGCCCTGCTGGGCGGCGAGGAATTCGGCTTCGCGACGGCTCCGCTGGTGGTTTCCGGCTGCGTCATGATGCGGGTGTGCCATCTGGACACCTGTCCGGTCGGTGTGGCGACACAGAATCCGGAGCTTCGGAAGCGCTTCACCGGCAAGCCGGAATTCGTGGTGAACTTCTTCGAGTTCATTGCCGAAGAGATCCGCGAAATCCTGTCCGAGCTCGGCTTCCGTTCGCTGGAAGAGGCGATCGGCCACAATGAGTTCCTGGACATGCGCCAGGCGATCGACCATTGGAAGGCCGACGGCCTGGACCTGGACCCGATCCTGCGCGGCTACGAGTTCGACGAAAACGTTCCGGTGCGCAACCTGCTCCCGCAGAACCATGAGCTGGACAAGCACTTCGACAACCACCTCATCGCGATGAGCGCCGAGGCCCTGGTGCACCGGGCACCGGTGCGCATCACGGTGGATGTGGTGAACACGGACCGGTCCGTCGGCACGATGCTCGGCCACGAGGTCACCAAGCGCTTCGGCGTGGAGACCCTCGCCACGGACACGATCGACGTGACGCTGACTGGCCAGGCCGGGCAGTCGCTTGGTGCGTTCCTGCCCGCCGGCATTACGCTGCGCCTGTTCGGCGACTCGAACGACTACGTCGGCAAGGGGCTGTCCGGGGGCCGGATCATCGTGCGTCCGGACCGGGGCAATGTCTTCCCGGCGGACGTCAACGTCATCGCCGGCAACGTCATCGGCTACGGCGCCACCAGCGGCGAAATCTTCCTGCGCGGCCAGGTCGGCGAACGGTTCCTGGTCCGCAACTCCGGTGCCACCGCCGTTGTCGAAGGCATCGGCGACCACGGCTGTGAATACATGACCGGGGGACAGGCGCTCATCCTGGGCCGCACCGGACGCAACTTCGGCGCCGGGATGTCCGGCGGAACAGCCTATGTGCTGGACCTGGATCCGTCCCGGATCAACAAGCAGAGCCTGGACGCGGGCGAACTGCTGCTCCTGGAGCCGGACGCGGAAGACATAGAAATCATTCGCCAGCTGCTGATCAAGCACCACGAGGAAACGGACTCGCAGCTGGCCGGACACTTGCTGGACGACTTCGAGGAAACGGTAAGCCGCATCACGAAGGTGCTGCCGCGCGACTATGCCGCAGTGCTGGATGCCCGTTCCACTGCCATCGACGAGGGCCTTGACCCCGATGGTGACGAAGCTTGGTCCCGGATTTTGGAGGTTACCAATGGCTGATCCACGCGGATTCCTGAAGGTGAGGGAACGCCAAACGCAGCCCCGCCGGCCGGTCCCGGTACGCATCATGGACTGGAAAGAGGTCTACGAGGCGCAGGACCAGGACGTACTCAAGGCCCAGGCAGGACGCTGCATGGACTGCGGCATCCCGTTCTGCCACCAGGGCTGCCCGCTGGGCAACCTGATTCCCGAGTGGAACGACCTGACCTGGCGCGGCAAGGGCGCGGAGGCAATCGACCGGCTCCATGCGACGAACAACTTCCCGGAGTTCACCGGCCGCCTGTGCCCGGCGCCCTGCGAGTCGTCCTGTGTGCTGGGCATCAACCAGCCGGCGGTCACGATCAAGCAGGTTGAGGTTTCCATCATCGACGAGGCGTGGGAAAACGGCTGGGTCACCCCGCATCCGCCGCAGCGCCTGCTGACGGACAAGACCGTCGCCGTCGTCGGCTCCGGTCCCGCGGGCCTGGCCGTGGCGCAGCAGCTCACCTGCGCCGGCCTGACCGTGGCAGTCTATGAGCGCGACGACCGCATCGGCGGGTTGCTGCGCTACGGCATTCCCGACTTCAAGATGGAAAAGGAACACATCGACCGTCGCCTGGAGCAGATGAAGGCCGAAGGCACCCGCTTCAGGACCGGCGTCGAGGTGGGCAAGGACATCAGCTGGGACCAGCTGCGGCGGCGCTATGACGCCGTCGTGATCGCCACCGGCGCCACGGTGCCGCGCGACCTGCCCATCCCGGGCCGTGAGCTCGAGGGCATCCACTTCGCCATGGACTACCTGGTCCAGGCCAACCGGGTGGTCGCCGGTGACCCGGTGGAGAACCAGATCGACGCCAAGGGCAAGCATGTGGTGATCCTGGGCGGCGGCGACACCGGCGCCGACTGCCTGGGCACGGCCCACCGCCAGGGCGCGGCCTCCGTGACCACGCTGGCCATCGGCAAGCAGCCGCCGCAGGAGCGCGCCGCGCACCAGCCGTGGCCGATGTTCCCGACGCTGTTCGAGGTCGCCAGCGCGCATGAAGAAGGCGGTGAGCGCACTTACCTGGCGTCCACCGTCGAGTTCCTGGGGGACGAAAACGGACAGCTGCGCGCCATCAAGGTCGCCGAAACTGAGTTCGTCGACGGCAAGCGCCTGCCGAAGGCCGGTACCGAACGGGAAATCCCTGCGGACCTGGTCTTCCTGTCGCTGGGCTTTACCGGGGCGGAGCCGGCCGGCATCACCGAGCAGGTCCAGGCGGAGTTCGACGGCCGCGGCAACGTGGGGCGCGACGGTTACTACATGACCAATACGCCCGGCGTCTTCGTGGCGGGCGACGCCGGCCGCGGACAGTCGCTGATTGTCTGGGCGATCGCGGAGGGGCGTTCCTGCGCCGCGGCGGTGGAGAAGTGGCTGACGGGCCAGACCCGGCTGCCGGCCCCGGTGGCGCCGACCGACCGGGCGATCGCACCGCTGTAGCCGAACCGCCGGGCCGACGGCGTCCGAAAGCAGGATCATCGGCCCGGCAAGTGTTTAACCCGGCAAGTGTTTAATCCGATATCAAGACGACTAGGCTAGGTTTCATGAGACGAGCGAAGATTGTTGCCACATTCGGTCCGGCGATCGCCAGTTACGAAAACACTTTGGCAATTCTGGAAGCGGGCGTCGATGTAGCCCGCATGAACATGAGCCACGGTGACCACAGCGTCCATGACAACACCTACGAGAATGTCCGCAAGGCCGCCTCGGAACTGGGCAAGGCCGTGGGCATTATGGCGGACCTGCAGGGGCCGAAGATCCGGCTGGGCCGCTTCGCCGATGGTCCGCACGAGCTGGCCGCGGGGGACACATTCACCATCACCGTCGCGGACATAGAGGGCACCAAGGACATTTGTTCGACGACGTTCAAGGGGCTGCCCCAGGACGTCCGGGTGGGCGACCCTCTGCTGATCGACGACGGCAAGGTCGCCCTGCGCGCGGTCGAAGTCACCGATGAGAAGGTGGTCACCGAGGTGACGGTCGCCGGTACCGTCTCCAACAACAAGGGCATCAATCTTCCGGGCGTTGCGGTCAACGTTCCAGCCCTGAGCGAGAAGGACGAGGACGACCTGCGCTGGGCCATCCGCCGCGGCGTCGACTTCGTCGCGCTGTCCTTCGTGCGCAATGCTGCCGATGTGCAGCGGGTGCACGAGATTATGGACGAGGAGGGCCGCCGCGCTCCGGTCATCGCCAAGATCGAGAAGCCGCAGGCGGTGGACGCGCTGGATGAGATCATCGACGCGTTCGATGCGATCATGGTGGCGCGCGGCGACCTGGGGGTGGAGCTGCCGCTGGAGGAGGTTCCGCTGGTGCAGAAGCGGGCCATCGAGATGGCACGGCGCTGGGCCAAGCCGGTGATCGTGGCCACTCAGGTGCTCGAGTCCATGATCGAGAATCCGCGCCCGACCCGGGCGGAGGCCTCGGACTGCGCGAACGCCGTGATCGACGGTGCGGACGCTGTCATGCTCTCGGGTGAAACGAGCGTGGGCAAGTACCCGATCGATACGGTCCGGACGATGGCCCGGATCATCGAGTCCACCGAGGAGCATGGCCTGGACCGCATTCCGCCGCTGGGCAGCAAGCCCAAGACCCGCGGCGGAGCGATCACGCGTTCGGCCGTGGAGATCGCCAACCAGCTGGACGCGAAGTTCATTTGCACGTTCACCCAGTCCGGCGACTCGGCCCGCCGTTTGTCCCGCCTGCGTCCGGTGAAGCCGGTCTTCGCGTTCACTCCGGTGGAACACGTCCGCAGCCAGCTGGCGCTGGCCTGGGGCATCCAGCCGCTGCTGGTGGAATTCGTGTCCCACACCGATGAGATGACCAAGCAGGTCGACCGCGTCCTGCTGGAGCGCGGGCTCGTGGAACCGGACCAGCTGGTGGTCATCGCCGCCGGTTCGCCTCCCGGCGTGGCCGGTTCGACCAACCTGCTCAAGGTCCACAAGGTCGGCGACCTGGCCGATGCAGGGCAGCTGCTGGAAGGACGCCAGCGCCCCACCAAGGAAAAGGTCGGCCCCTGGCCGGTCAAGCCGGTCAAGGTCAACGGGATCTAGGGGCAGCCAGAACGTGAAGAAGCCCCGGACGCTGGCCCGGGGCTTCTTCACATGTCAGGGCAGTTGAGGCTTGGACGGCGCTCAGCCGGCGCTTAGTTGACCTGGTTGATGATCGTCTCGGCGACTTCACGCATGCTCAGACGGCGGTCCATGGACGTCTTCTGGATCCAGCGGAAGGCTTCGGGTTCGGTCAGGCCCATCTTGGTGATGAGCAGGCTCTTGGCACGTTCAACCAGCTTGCGCGTGGCGAACTGCTCCTTCAGGTCGGACACCTCGTTCTCGAGGGCCTTGATCTCCTCATGGCGGGACAGCGCGATCTCGATCGCGGGGATCAGGTCCGCCGGGGAGAAGGGCTTGACGACATAAGCCATGGCGCCGGCGTCACGGGCACGCTCCACCAGTTCCTTCTGGCTAAAGGCGGTCAGCAGGACCACAGGGCAGATGCGGGCCTTGACGATCTGCTCGGCCGCCGTGATGCCGTCCATTACCGGCATCTTCACGTCCATGAGGACCAGGTCCGGCTTGTGCTGTTCGGCCATTTCGATGGCCTTCTCGCCGTTGTCCGCCTCAGCCACCACATCGAAGCCCTCGCCGCGCAGGATCTCGATGATGTCCAGCCGAATGAGGGTCTCATCCTCGGCGACGACCACGCGGCGGGCGGAGGCAGCTGTTGGGGTGGGGTCGGATGTCTCAGGCACTAATGCTCCTTGGAAGCGTTGGAATAGCGGCGCGGAACGCGCGGTTCACTGAAATAGCCTATAGGCATGTAGAGTGTATTCGCGCATGTAGTGATGATCCACTCGTCACACGATGCCCAAGTGGCGGAATTGGCAGACGCGCCGCACTCAAAATGCGGTATCGAAAGATGTGTGGGTTCGAGTCCCACCTTGGGCACGGTAAACCCCTCGTCAGAGGGGTTTTGCTTTTTAATGGCCGCCCTCCCATGCCTGTCATCGCCTGCGCTCTTGCCGTATGGTCGTCCCAAGGTGTCGAATCTGTGGTAGCAGCGAACGAGCGCGGATGATGGCGACGATGCCAGGAGGTGTTCATGTCGGCAAAAGGTGCAAGCGGGCAGCCGAAGGGTTCCGGGCGGGGCAGTCCTGATCCGAGGTGGACCGACGCGTCCGCCGCGCCGCCGGGCGACAGCCCGGAGAAGATCCGCAACATCGCGCTGGTCGGCAATTCGGGCGCGGGAAAGACCATGCTGACCGAGGCGCTGCTCGCCGCCACGGGTGCCATCCCGCGCAGGGGCTCCATCACGGACGGCACCACGGTGAGCGACTCGGATCCGTCCGAGATCCGCCAGCAACGCTCCGTTGCGCTCTCGCTGGTGCCCCTCGCCATCGACGACGTGAAGGTCAACCTGCTCGACACACCGGGCTTTCCGGACTTTACCGGTGAGTTGCGCGCCGGGCTCCGCGCCGCTGACGCGGCGTTGTTCGTGGTGTCCGCTGCCGGCGGCGTGGATGCCGTGACCACCGAACTGTGGGGCGAGTGCGAACGGGTCGGGATGCCGCGGGCGGTGGTGATCAGCCGCCTCGACCATCCCCGTGCAGACTACGACGCCGTCCTTGCCGCCTGCCAGCAGGCCTTCGGCGATTCTGTGCTGCCGCTCTACCTTCCGGTGCGTACAGGCGGGTCGGTGACGGGATTGCTGGGGCTGCTGACGGGGACCGTTTCGGACTACGCCGCGGACGATTCCCATCTCACCGAACGGCAGGCGGGCACCGAGGAACTTACCGCGTCGGAATCCGCACGCAGCGCGCTCATTGAAGGGATTATCGCGGAGAGCGAGGATGAGTCGCTGATGGACCGCTATCTTGGCGGCGAGCAGATACAGCTGGACATCCTGGTCAAGGACCTGGAGACCGCCGTCGCCCGCGGCTCGTTCTTTCCGGTCCTTGCCACATCCTCGGAAACCGGGGTCGGCCTGGCCGAACTGCTGGACATGCTGCTTCGTGCCTTCCCGTCGCCCGTGGAGCGGGACCTGCCGCCGGTGACGGAGATCGATGGAACCCCCACCGGACCGTTGACCTGCGATCCCGCCGGACCGCTCGCCGGTGAGGTGGTGCGCACGACCATCGACCCGTTTCTCGGCCGGGTCTGCCTGGTCCGGATCTTCTCCGGCACGCTGCGGGAGGATTCGGCGGTGCATGTCTCCGGGCATGGATTATCCGATCGGGGCCACCAGGACCACGACAGCGACGAGCGGATCACGCACCTGTACGCCCCGCTCGGCTCCAAACTGCGTCCGGTTCCTTACGCCGTCGCCGGGGACATCTGCGCCCTCGCCAGGCTTGGCAGCGCCGAAACCGGGGACACGGTGTCGGCCAAGGAGCGGCCGCTGCTCATTGAGTCATGGGAAATGCCCGAGCCGCTGATGCCCGTTGCGGTCGAAGCGGCCTCGCACGGTGACGAAGACCTGCTGGCCAGGAACCTGGGGAAGGTTGCCGCGTTCGACCCGACGCTGCGGGTGGAACGCAACGCCGAAACACATCAACTGATCCTGTGGTGCATGGGCGAATCCCACGCTGAGGTAGTACTGGACAGGCTGCGCGGACAGGGTGTGAAACTGCAGACCGTCGATGTGGTCACGCCGCTGCGCGAGACCTTCGCCGCGCCGGCCGCCGGTCACGGCCGCTACGTCAAACAATCAGGGGGCCATGGCCAGTACGCGATTTGCGACATCGAAGTTGAACCGCTCGAACGCGGTGCGGGATTCGAGTTCGTTGACAGGATCGTCGGCGGGGTGGTCCCCGGCCCGTTCATCGCTTCGGTGGAGAAAGGCGTCCGGACGCAGATGCAGAAGGGGGTGTCCGCAGGTTTTCCGGTCGTGGACATCCGGGTAACGCTGGTCGGCGGCAAGGCCCACAGCGTCGACTCGTCGGATGCCGCATTCCAGGCTGCAGGGGCGCTGGCGCTGCGTGAGGCAGCATCGGCGGGACGCATCCAGTTGCTGGAGCCCGTCTCGGCGGTGACCATCAGCGTTCCGGACCAGTACGTGGGCACGGTGATGAGCGATTTGTCCGCCCGTCGCGGGCGCCTGACGGGAACGACATCCGCCGGCGGAGAAATAACTGAAATCAGCGCGGAGGTTCCGGATCAGGAACTGCTGAGGTATGCCATCGAGCTACGTGCCCTGACCGCGGCGACCGGCCGCTTCCGCCGCAGCTACCTGCGGCATGAGCCGGTGCCGCCCAATGCCGTCCCTGCTGCCGTGACGGCGTGACGCGGCTCCGCCGGCCGGGCAGATTCCAGGCGGCCACGCTCCGGGCGGGAAGTCAGCTGTGCGAGCGCAGGAATGCCGCGACCGGCTCCGCCAGCGACGCCCCCACTTCGTCCGCGCTGCGCCTGACCCCTGTGATGCCGAAGGAGTGGTCGCCGCCCTCGTACCACTGAAGTGCCGCGGTCGGTCCGATGCGGGCAACCACCTTCTCGAGCAGTTCGGGGGTCGCGAACGGATCGCGCGTGCCCTGCAGGAAGAGCATGGGCAGCGTCAGGCCGTAGAGGTGCTCATCGCGGAGTTTCTCCGGCTTGCCCGGTGGGTGCAGCGGGTAGCCGAGATAGACCAGCCCGGCCGCGGACATGCCCTCGGCGACCGCCATCGAGGCCATGCGTCCACCGAAGGATTTACCGGCGGCCCACAGCGGCTCGCCGTCCAAGCGCGCCGCAGCCGCGTCCATTGCCGCCCGCCAGGCAGCGATCGCTGCCGGTGGCCGGTCGGGGAATTTCCTGCCTGCTTCGCGGTAGGGAAAATTGAAGCGGAGGGTGGCGACACCCACGTCGTTCAAGGCGCGGGTGAAACCGTGCAGGAACGGATGGTCCATGCCTGCTCCCGCTCCGTGGGCAACGACGAGCGTCGCGAACGGATGGTCCGGCCGGGCGTAAACACCCGAGACTCGAATATCGCCGACTGACAGGCTGACGGGGGATTCGGGAACAGACATGCCTCCATGATGCCGGTTGGTATGCGCGGCCGGGGCCGACGCGCCAGAATAAAATGTGGTCTATATCACCGGGCTGGGGCAGCTGGATGCTTCGTCCCTGCCGGCCGCGGGCGGCAAGGCTGCCAATCTGGGAGTGCTCATTAACGCTGCGCTGCCGGTGCCCGACGGTTTCTGCGTGCTCACGCCGGCGTACCTTCGGGTGGCCTCCGGCACCGCACTGCCGGATCTGCTGCCGGCGCTGCAGGCCTGCGTCCCCGATGACGCCGATAACCTTCGACGCCTCGCAGCGCAGGCCCGCGCTATCCTGGCCGGCGCGCCGGTGCCGGAGGAGATCGCTTCGGCCATTGCCGCGGCCTATGCCGGCCTGGGGGCCCGGGATGGCCCCGACCGCCCCGGTGGGCCGGAGCCGGTGGCGGTACGGTCCTCGGCAACGGCGGAGGACCTGCCCTTCGCCAGCTTCGCGGGCCAGCAGGACACCTTCCTGAATGTTGCCGGCGAAGCGGAGGTGCTGGCGGCGGTGCGCCGGTGCTGGGCCTCATTATGGACCGACCGCGCCGTCGCGTACCGTGCGCTGAACGGCATCGACCAGTGCTCGGTGGCCATCGCCGTCGTCGTTCAGCGGATGGTGCCCGCAGCGGCGGCGGGCGTGCTGTTCACCGCCAATCCGGTGACCGGACGGCGGCGGGAGGCGGTGATCGAGGCGGCACCGGGGCTCGGCGAAGCCGTGGTGTCCGGCGCGGTGGATCCGGACCGTTTCGTGGTCGACGCCGGTTCCGGGCGGATCCTCGAACGCCGCCTTGGTGCCAAGCACCAGGGGAAGCCGTCCCTGGGCGACGACCGGATCGTAGAACTGGCCCGGCTGGGCCGCCGCGTCGAGGAGCTGTTCGGAGCGCCCCAGGACATCGAATTCGCCACCGACAGCGACGGCAGGCTCTGGCTGACCCAGTCCCGGCCGATCACCACGCTGTATCCGGTACCGCACAGCGTTTCCGGCCAGCCGCCGTCGGACTTGCGGCTGTATCTGTGCCTGAGCCTGGCCCAAGGCCTGACCCGGCCGATCACCCCGATGGGGCTTGCCGCCTTCCGGGTCATCGGCAGCTCGATCGCGCGGACGGCGGGCTTCAGCGTGCCGGACCCGCTGCAGGGGCCGGCGCCATACGCCGAAGCAGGGCAGCGGTTCTTCGTCGACCTGACCGAGGTGGTCCGGAGCCGGCTTGGCCGCGCGCTCGCCACCCGGGTTTTCGACGTGATGGAGGCGCGCTCCGCGGCCGTGGTCCGTGCGCTGTTCGAGGACGAGCGTTTCCGGGTGGTCCACACCTCTGGGCTGCCGGTGATCAGGCGGGTGGGCAGGATTGCCGTGCGTTTCCACGTGCCGGTGACCTTCGCCGCGGCGCTGCTGCAACCCCAGGAAGCACGACGGCGGGCGGAGCGGTTCGGCGACAGCCTCGCCGCACGGTTGGCGGCGCCGCCGGAGGCTGCGGCGGAGGGGATGGCACCGGAGGGCCTGCGAGCCCGGGAACGGCTGGAGAACGCCCAGCGGCTGCTGGATTCCGCCGTCTTTCCCCTGCTGCCGCGGATCCTGCCTGTGCCGGCAGCCGGTTTCGCGGCCCTGGGCCTGGCCCGCAAGCTGCTCGGCGACCTGGCTGCACCAGCGGAACTCCAGACGGTCCTGCGTGGCCTGCCGCACAATGTCACCACTGGGATGGATCTGGCGTTGTGGCAGCTGGCTGGCAGGATCCGCCGGGATCCGGAGTCGGACGCGGCGCTCAGGGTGCCGGATGCCGGAACTGTGGACGTGTGCACGCTGACCGGCCGCTACCGATCAGGCACACTGCCGCCGGTCCTGCAGGCCGGGTTGTCGGAGTTCCTGGCCGAATTCGGGCACCGTGCAGTGGCGGAAATCGACCTGGGGATGCCGCGCTGGTCCGAGGACCCGGCGCACATTATCGGAGTGCTCTCCAACTACCTTCGCCTGGCCGATCCGCAGTTGGCTCCGAATGTCCTCTTTGCGCGCGGCGCCCGCGGCGCTGAAGCTATGCGGAACGAATTGGTGGCGAGGGCCCGGTCCCGGGGACGGCTGCGCGCCGCAGCGGTCGGGGTGCTCCTGGAGCGGACCCGGCAGCTCGCCGGCCTGCGGGAGCTGCCCAAGTACCATCTGGTCCAGGTACTGGCCGCAGCCAGGCGCGAAGTGGCGGCGGCCGGCGTCGACATTGCCGCAGCCGGACGGCTGGAAGCTGCAGCCGACATCTTTTTCCTTGACCTGGCCGAAGCCCGCCGCGCGCTCGGCGGCGCGGATTTCAGGGCTGTGGCGGACGACCGGCGGGCTGCCTACGAACTGGAACTGCGCCGGCGGCATGTTCCCCGGCTGCTGCTGTCCGACGGAACGGAACCGGAAGCCGCGATCCGGGGTGGCGCTCAGGGACCGGGTACTTTTGGGCTGGGTACTTCCGTGCTGGGTACTTCCGCGACGGACACACTGACGGGCAGTCCGGCATCGGCAGGTACGGTGATGGGCCGGGCCCGCGTGGTGACCGATCCGGTGGGAGCGTACCTGGAGCCCGGGGAGATCCTCGTCGCCCCGTCGACCGACCCGGGCTGGACACCGCTGTTCCTCACCGCCGGTGGCCTGGTCATGGAGATGGGCGGGGCGAACTCCCATGGGGCCGTCGTCGCCCGCGAGTACGGAATTCCCGCCGTCGTCGGCGTCGCCGGCGCCACGGAACGCATTGCTACCGGCCAGCGCATCCGGGTCGACGGGGCGGCCGGAACCGTCACTGTGGACCCTGTGGCCAAGGATCTGCCCCGCGGCTAGCATGACCCTATGGCCAGGACTATCTACTACGTGGCAAGTTCGCTCGACGGCTTCATCGCTGACAGCCAGGATTCCCTGGACTGGCTCTTCCAATTCAATGGCTTCGAGGGCCAGGAGGAGTCCTACAAGGCATTCATCGGCGGCGTCGGCGCGATAGTCATGGGCGCGGACACCTACCGTTTCATTCTGGACGCAGGCGCTGCCGATGCGTGGGAATACGGTCCGACTCCGACCTGGGTCTTCACGCACCGGGAGCTTCCCGGCATCCCCGGTGCCGACATCACCTTCATCCGCGGGGATGTTGCCGAGTTCTACCGTGACATCTGCGCCGACGCGGGGGACAAGGATGTCTGGGTGGTCGGCGGTGGGAAGCTGGTGGCCCAGTTCGCGGACCAGGGACTCCTGGACGAACTGATCCTTACTGTGGTGCCGGTGTTCCTGGGTTCCGGCAAGCAGTTGCTGCCGGTGACGACGACGACGGCGGCCGCCCGCCTGCTCGGAACGAGGGAATTCGGCAAGGGCGTGGTGGAGTTGCGCTACGAACTGCCCAAGGCCGACAGTCCGGGGCAGTCCCGTTAGCGGTTATCCCGGATCATGTTGGTGATCCGGGCCGTGGACAGCCTGCGGCCCTGATCATCCGTCATGACAACTTCGTGAGTGGTGATTGTCCGGCCCAGATGGATGGCCGTGGCGGTGCCGGTCACGAGGCCCGAAGCCACGCTGCGGTGGTGCGTGGCGCCGACCTCGATTCCCACCACGTGACGGTCAGGGCCGGCATGCATCGATGCGGCGAAGGAGCCGAGCGTCTCCGCCAGGACGGCATGGGCGCCGCCGTGCAGGATGCCCGCAACCTGCTGGTTTCCCTCGACGGGCATGGTGGCGACGATGCGTTCGGGCGCCATTTCCACAAATCTGATGCCCATTTTGGCGACCAGCCTGCCGACTCCGTGCGGGCTCAGCCAGTCATGCAGTTCCCCGGGAACACCGGCGTCGATGAGCTCCTGCCGGTATCTGTTGTCCTCGGCTGCGGCTGTGAAATTGTCAGTCATGGGAACTAGGCTGGCATCTGTGATTGAAACAAACAAACCGGTGTCCGCCGGTACTGCCGCCGGTTCCACCGATGATTCCGCAGCTGCTCCCACTGCTGTTGCCGCTGCCGGTGCCGGTGGAACGGCGCTGACCACCGAGCGGCGGCGGCTCGTGGTGGTCGACGGGCATTCGATGGCCTTCCGCGCGTTCTATGCCCTGCCGGCCGAGAATTTTTCCACTGATACCGGCCAGCACACCAACGCTGTCTACGGCTTTACCTCGATGCTGATCAACCTGATCAAGCAGGAGGAGCCCACGCACATTGCGGTGGCTTTCGACCTTGATACCCCCACGTTCCGCGACGAAGTGTATTCCGAGTACAAAGGCGGCCGTGACAAGACTCCGGAGGAATTCCACGGCCAGGTCGACCTGATCATCAAGGTCATGGAGGCCATGCGCATTCCCACCATCACCATGGACGGCTACGAGGCCGACGACATCCTCGCGACCCTGGCGGAGCAGGCGGGCAGCGCCGGCTGGGACGTCCTGCTGGTCTCGGGCGACCGGGACACCTTTCAGCTGGTCAACGACCGCGTTACCGTCCTGTATCCGCGCAAGGGCGTCACGGATCTGCCGCGTTTCGATCCGGCCGCCGTCGAGGCCAAGTACCTTGTGCCGCCGTCGTCCTATTCGGATCTGGCGGCGCTGGTGGGCGAAACGGCGGACAACCTGCCGGGTGTTCCCGGCGTCGGGCCCAAGACAGCAGCAAAGTGGATCACGCAGTACGGCGGCCTTGACGGCATCCTGGAGAACATCGGTTCCATTAAGGGCAAAGTGGGGGATGCGCTGCGTGAGCGCGTCGATGACGTCCGGCGCAACCGGCAGCTGAATCATCTGCTCCGGGACCTGGACCTTCCCGTGGAGCTGGAAGCCATGGCGGCCCAGCGGCCGGACCGGGCTGCTGTGGAGGAGCTGTTTGACGCGCTGCAGTTCAACACCCTCCGGAAGCGGTTGTTCGACCTCTACGGTGAGGAAGAACCGGAGGTGGCCGAGGAAGCCATGGTGGCGCCGGCCCACACCTACCTGGCCAGCGCGGCGGACCTCCGCCACTGGTTCAAGGTGAGCAACCAGGGAACCACCGCGCTGCAGCTGGTGACGGAGCCGGTCCCCGGAGGTGACGACGTCGTTGGCCTGGCCGTTGTCAGCCCGTCCGCAGCCGCCTACATTGCGCTCGAAGGCCTGGACGCGGACGCTGAGAAGGAACTGGCGCAGTGGCTGGCGGACCTGGACGCACGCAAGGTCATCCATGACTTCAAGGCCGCGTACAAGCTGCTGGCCAACCGCGGGCTTCACCTGGCCGGCGTCGTGGACGACACAGCGATTTCGGCGTACCTGATCCAGCCGGACCGCCGGAGCTACGAGCTGGCGGACCTGAGCCAGTATCACCTGAAGATTTCCGTGGCACCGGCACCCTCGGAGGGCAGCGGCCAACCGGCGCTGCCGCTGCCGGAGGATGCCGCGGCGCCGGCCGTCATGAAGGCCTTCGTGGCGCTGCAGCTGAGCGAGTACTTCGCCGGCCAGCTGATCGAACGCGGCGCCAATCAGTTGCTCGGCGGCCTGGAACTGCCGCTGGCCCGCGTACTGGCCAACATGGAGCTGGCCGGCATCGCCGTTTCCACCGAGAAACTGGACCGGCTGCTGGACGATTTCTCGGCAACCATCAATGCGGCCAGCAGCGCTGCCTTCGAGGTCATCGGCAAGGAGATCAACCTCGGCTCGCCGAAGCAGCTCCAGACGGTGCTGTTTGATGAACTGGGCCTGCCGAAGACCAAGAAGATCAAGACCGGCTACTCCACCGATGCCGATGCGCTGACGGACCTCACCACGAAAACCGGCGGCCGCCAACCGTTTCTGGTCCACCTGCTCGAGTACCGCGACGCGACCAAGCTCCGGCAGACGGTGGAAGGACTGAGGAAAGCCGTTGCCGAGGACGGACGGGTCCATACGACCTATGTGCAGACCGCTGCGGCCACCGGGCGCTTGTCATCGAACAATCCCAATCTGCAGAACATCCCGATCCGCAGCGAGGCCGGCCGGAGGATCCGCGAGGTCTTCGTGGTGGGGCGGGACAGCGGGACCCGTTTCGAAAGCCTGTTGACCGCGGATTACTCGCAGATCGAAATGCGCATCATGGCCCATCTGTCCGGTGACCAGGCCCTGATCCAGGCGTTCCGCGACGGCGAGGACCTGCACCGCTTCGTCGGCTCCCATGTTTTTGGAGTAGCGCCCGAGGATGTCACCAGCGAGATGCGGTCGAAGGTCAAGGCGATGTCCTACGGCCTGGTCTATGGGCTGAGCTCGTTCGGCCTGTCCAAGCAGCTGAACATTCCGGTTGACGAGGCCCGGACGCTGATGCGGGAGTACTTCGAGCGGTTCGGAGCGGTCCGCGACTACCTTCGCGGCGTGGTGGACCAGGCCCGGCTCGACGGCTTCACCTCGACGATCGAAGGCCGGCGCAGGTATCTGCCGGATCTGTCCAGCGACAACCGCCAGCTGAGGGAAATGGCCGAACGGGCGGCGCTGAACGCCCCGATCCAGGGGTCCGCGGCGGACATCATCAAGAAGGCCATGCTCGGAGTCGACGCAGATCTGAAGGCCAAGCAGCTGAAGTCGCGGATGCTGCTGCAGGTCCATGACGAACTCGTGCTCGAAGTTGCCCCCGGGGAGCGGGACGAGGTGGAGGCCCTGGTCCGCGATCAGATGGCGTCCGCGGCGGATCTGTCGGTTCCGTTGGAGGTGCAGGTCGGCGTCGGCGGCAACTGGCAGGAGGCCGGGCACTAGCCCGGGCACCGGCCGGACGGCGCTTTGACCCTGATTGGCCCATACCACTAGACTGGAGGGGCGCGTCCTGCGCGTGAGCCACTATTAACATTTCAGGTTTTCGGGCCTTGCTATGTCATGGCTTGAAGAACTGACCTTATCCAATCTATCCACATCGGAGCCCCTACTACATGACCATCACCACTACCGAGAAGCCCGGTACCCCTCAGGTCGCCGTAAACGACATTGGTACCTCTGAGGACTTCCTCGCAGCTGTTGACGCCACCATCAAGTACTTCAACGACGGAGACCTCGTTGAAGGCACGGTCGTCAAGGTTGACCGCGACGAGGTTCTGCTTGACATCGGTTACAAGACCGAAGGTGTCATCCCCTCCCGCGAGCTGTCTATTAAGCACGACGTTGACCCCGGCGAAGTTGTAGCCGTTGGTGATCAGGTCGAGGCTCTGGTGCTCACCAAAGAAGACAAAGAAGGCCGCCTGATCCTCTCCAAGAAGCGTGCTCAGTACGAGCGCGCCTGGGGCGACATCGAGAAGGTCAAGGAAGAGGACGGCGTCGTCACCGGTACCGTCATCGAGGTCGTCAAGGGCGGCCTTATCCTCGACATCGGCCTGCGTGGCTTCCTGCCGGCTTCCCTCGTGGAGATGCGCCGCGTCCGCGATCTGGCTCCGTACATTGGCCAGCAGATCGAAGCCAAGATCATCGAGCTGGACAAGAACCGCAACAACGTCGTTCTGTCCCGCCGTGCATGGCTCGAGCAGACTCAGTCCGAGGTCCGCTCCACCTTCCTCAACAAGCTGGAAAAGGGCCAGGTCCGTCCGGGCGTCGTTTCCTCCATCGTCAACTTTGGTGCCTTCGTGGACCTGGGCGGCGTAGACGGTCTGGTCCACGTTTCCGAGCTGTCCTGGAAGCACATCGACCACCCGTCCGAGGTTGTCGAGGTTGGCCAGGAAGTCACCGTCGAGGTCCTCGAAGTGGATCTGGACCGCGAGCGTGTCTCCCTGTCCCTGAAGGCGACCCAGGAAGATCCGTGGCAGACCTTCGCCCGCACCCACGCCCTCGGCCAGGTTGTGCCGGGCAAGGTCACCAAGCTGGTTCCGTTCGGTGCGTTCGTCCGCGTCGAGGACGGCATCGAGGGCCTGGTCCACATCTCCGAGCTGGCTGTCCGCCACGTTGAACTGGCTGAGCAGGTTGTCTCCGTCGGCGACGAGCTGTTCGTGAAGGTCATCGATATCGACCTCGAGCGCCGCCGCATCTCGCTCTCCCTGAAGCAGGCCAACGAGGGCGTGGACCCGGACAGCACCGAGTTCGATCCGGCGCTGTACGGCATGGCTGCCGAGTACGACGAAGAGGGCAACTACAAGTACCCCGAGGGCTTCGATCCGGAGTCCAACGAGTGGCTTGAGGGCTACGAGGCACAGCGTGCCGCATGGGAGCAGCAGTACGCTGAAGCCCAGACTCGCTGGGAGGCCCACAAGAAGCAGGTTGCGAAGCACCTTCAGGACGATGCTGCTGCAGCCGGCCAGGGCGGCGAAGCCGCTCCGACCAGCTACTCCTCCGAGGCTCCGGCTGCCGACGCCGGCACGCTGGCTTCCGATGAGGCCCTCGCCGCACTGCGCGAGAAGCTGACCGGCCACTAATAACCGAGCGGCTCCGCTGAGCGGAGCCACCGGTTGGCTGACGGTAACAGGAAGACCCCCGCCCTTGGCGGGGGTCTTCCTGTTGAGGGGACCAGACGCGCCCCCACTATTTCGGCAGGTCGACCCATTCGCTGCCGCGTACTTCGGCTGCAGGTCCTCCGGCCGTCAGGGCGGCGAGGCGTTCATGAAAAGCCGCCAGACCGTCGTCGTTATCCGCAAGGGCAACGTTGATCAGCACCCGTTCCGCTTCGTAGTCGCTGGAGAGCACGTTCACCCCGGCGGAACGCAGGTCGTTCTCCAGCCGGCCGGCACCGGCATGATCGACCGGCACGGCCAACAGCTGCATGCGCTGCCGTTGAACAAGGGCCGCCGAATCCAGCGCCTGGGACACCGAATCCGAATAGGCGCGGACCAGGCCGCCGGCTCCCAGCAGTACCCCGCCGAAATAGCGGACGACGACGGCACACACGTCGCTCAGGTCCGTCACCCCGGGTGCCGTTTCCCTTCGGACCAGTGCCTCGAGCATGGGGATTCCCGCAGTACCGGACGGCTCGCCGTCGTCGCTGGAACGCTGGACCTCACGGCGGGGGCCCAGCACAAAGGCGCTGCAATGGTGCCGGGCATCGTGGAATTCCCGCCGCAGCTCCGCGACCAATCCGCGGGCCGCATCCTCGGTTTCGACGCGCCGCAGCACGGTGATGAAGCGCGACCGCTTGATTTCGATTTCGTGGCGGTGGTCTCCGGCAATCGTCGTGTAGCGTGCAGCGGAACCACCGGGTGAAGTCACCGCCTCAGTTTACCGGCGGCGGTGCTGTGTAAGCTGGCGGCATGCTCAAGATCGGACTCACCGGCGGGATTGCCGCGGGAAAATCCATCGTGGCCGGGCGGCTGCGCGAACTCGGGGCGGTGCTCATAGATGCGGATGTGCTGGCGCGGGAAGTGGTCGAGCCGGGGACCGGGGGACTGCGGCGCATCGTGGAGACCTTCGGCTCGTCCGTGCTGACGTCCGAAGGAACGCTGAACCGGCCGGCCCTCGGGAGCATCGTCTTCGGCGATGAAACCAAGCGCGCCCAACTCAACGGCATTGTCCATCCACTGGTCCGGGAGCGCGCCGCGGGCATGCTCGCCGCCGCCGCTTCGGACGCCGTCGTCGTGCAGGACATTCCGCTGCTGGTGGAGACGGGCCAGGCACCCAGCTTCCACCTTGTCGTCGTCGTCCATGCCCCCCAGGAGGTCAGGATCCGCCGCATGGTCGCCAACCGGGGCATGTCCCTCCAGGAGGCAGAGGACCGGATCGCCTCGCAGGCCTCGGACGGGGAGCGGCGCGCCGCGGCGGACGTCCTGCTGGACAACAGCGGCAGCCGTGACGCCACACTGGCGGCCGTCGATGAACTGTGGCACACGCGACTGGTGCCCTTCGCCCACAATCTGCAGGCAGGCAGGACCAGCAGGCTGGCCCGCCCCGTCATCTCCGACTACAACCCGAAATGGCCCGCCGCTGCGGCTCGGTTGTGCGCGCGGATCCGTGCCGCCGTGCCGGAAGGAATCCTGGCGGTGGACCATATCGGTTCGACGGCGGTGCCCGGTCTGGCGGCCAAGGACATCATCGATCTCCAGGTGGCGGTCCGCAGCCTCGCCGATGCGGACGGCTTCGCCGGCGCGCTGGCCGCCGCCGGCTTTCCGGCCTATCCGGGGAAGTGGTTCGACAATCCCAAGCCGGGCCATCCGGATCCCGGGCACTGGGCCAAGCGCTTCCACGGCAGCGCGGATCCCGGCCGGGTGGTCCATATCCACATCCGCGAGGCCGGGTCGCCGGGCTGGCGCTACGCACTGGCCTTCCGGGACTGGCTGCGCGAGGACCATCACAGCGTCGAAGAGTACCTGGCGCTGAAGCGCCGCCTCGCCCAGGCGCACGCGGACGACGACGGCACGGCCGGCTACGCGCAGGCCAAGGAGCCGTGGCTCACCGACATTGGGACCCCGCGGCTCGAGGCGTGGATCCGCAGCTCCGGGTGGCGGCCCCCGTCGTATTCGGGCGGAGCCGAAGGCTCCTGACACAGCGGGCTCCTGAAGCAGCGCGCTCTGGGCGCTGCAGTCCGCCGGCAGCGATACCGGACCCATATTGTCCCCGGTGGGCTGTAGCGTTAAACCATGAGTCTTGCGCAGGATATCAAGCGGGTTGTCGCACCGTTCCAGGTCGTCAGCGAGTTCCAGCCGGCGGGTGACCAGCCCGCGGCCATCGCCGAGCTCACCGAGCGGGTCCAGGCGGGGGAGAAGGACATCGTCCTGCTGGGCGCCACCGGTACCGGCAAGAGCGCGACGACGGCATGGCTGGTAGAGCAGGTCCAGCGCCCGACGCTGGTGCTGGTCCAGAACAAGACGCTGGCGGCACAGCTGGCGAACGAATTCCGCGAACTGCTGCCCAACAACGCCGTCGAGTACTTCGTGTCCTACTACGACTACTACCAGCCGGAAGCCTACGTGCCGCAGACGGACACCTTCATTGAGAAGGACTCGTCCATCAATGAGGAAGTGGAACGGCTGCGGCACTCGGCGACCAACGCGCTGCTGACCCGCAGGGATGTGGTCGTCGTTGCCACGGTGTCCTGCATCTACGGACTGGGCACGCCGGAGGAATACGTTGCCGGTATGGTCACCCTGCGCCAGGGCGAGGAAATGAACCGGGACGAGCTGCTGCGGAAATTCGTCGGCATGCAGTACACCCGCAATGACACGGACTTCCACCGCGGGACCTTTCGGGTCCGCGGGGACACCGTGGAGATCATTCCGATGTATGAGGAGCTGGCGCTGCGGATCGAATTCTTCGGCGACGAGATCGAACAGATCCATACCCTGCACCCGCTGACCGGCCAGATCATCAGGGAAGAGCAGGAGATGTACGTCTTCCCGGCATCGCACTACGTGGCCGGTCCCGAACGGATGAACCGTGCCATCGCCGGGATCGAGGATGAGCTGCGGGTGCGGCTGGCGGAGCTGGAACAGCAGAACAAGCTGGTGGAGGCCCAGCGGCTGCGGATGCGGACCACCTACGACCTGGAAATGATGCAGCAGATGGGGTTCTGCAACGGCATCGAGAACTATTCGCGCCATATCGACGGCCGCGGTCCGGGTACTGCGCCGCACTGCCTGCTGGACTACTTCCCGGATGATTTCCTGCTGGTCATTGACGAATCGCATGTCACGGTTCCGCAGATCGGGGCTATGTACGAGGGGGACATGTCCCGCAAGCGGACGCTGGTGGACCACGGATTCCGGCTGCCGTCTGCGATGGACAACCGGCCGCTGAAGTGGGACGAGTTCCTGGAACGGATCGGCCAGACCGTCTACCTTTCGGCGACGCCGGGCAAGTACGAGCTGGGCAAGTCGGACGGTTACGTGCAGCAGATCATCCGGCCCACCGGGCTGGTCGATCCCGAGGTGATCGTCAAACCGACCAAGGGCCAGATCGACCATCTGCTAGGCGAGATCCATGCCCGGGTGGAGCGGAACGAGCGCGTGCTCGTGACCACTCTGACCAAGCGGATGGCCGAAGACCTGACGGACTATCTGCTGGAACACGGGGTCAAGGTCCAGTACCTGCACTCGGACGTGGACACGCTCAGGCGCGTGGAACTGCTGCGGGAACTGCGGCTGGGAACGTTCGACGTGCTGGTGGGCATCAACCTGCTGCGTGAGGGACTGGACCTGCCGGAAGTATCGCTGGTCAGCATCCTGGACGCGGACAAGGAAGGCTTCCTGCGCAGTTCCACCTCCCTGATCCAGACTATCGGCCGCGCGGCCCGGAATGTCTCGGGCCAGGTGCACATGTACGCGGACCGGATCACCGACTCCATGGCCCATGCGATCGAGGAAACCAACCGGCGCCGCGCCATCCAGATCGCCCACAACAAGGAACACGGCATCGATCCGACGCCGCTGCGCAAGCGCATTGCCGACATCACCGATACGCTGGCGCGCGAGGATGCGGACACGCAGGCGCTGCTCGGCGAGTTCGACTACGGCAAAGGCAAGCGCGGCTATTCCGCCGCCCGGTCCGAGGCCAAGGTCCGCAAGGACGGCCTGGCGGCTGCTCCCGCCGAGGACCTGTCCGGCCTGATTGCCCAGATGACCGAGCAGATGCATGCGGCCGCCGCGGAACTGCAGTTCGAACTCGCTGCGCGGCTGCGTGACGAGGTAGCGGACCTGAAGAAGGAACTGCGCCAGATGCGGTCCGCCGGACACGCCTGACCGGTGCCGCGGGGACGTCGCGGAGACCGGTATGGCCAACGGTGAGGACAAGGTCGAAATCCGGGTGCCCGGGATCGGGGACCGCAGCTTCTTTGCCGTACTGGGTGAACCGCCGCCCTTCGACCGCAGCAAGCGGGTGGAGACGGCGGACGCACCGACACTGCCGTCGCACCGCCTGCGGATGGTCAACTGGTCGCGGGCCTATCGCCAGCTGACCAGGTCATTCTTCTGGTATCTCGCCGTCCCCTTCACCTTCATCAACGTGGTTGGCCATATGGAAGCACGCGAGGGCAGGAGCGGCATCACCCTCCACTGGGCCATGCTGCTGGCCGGGTTCGTGCTGACCGCCGGACAATTCGGCTGGACCATCGTCCTGGCGGAAACAGTGCTGCGGCGGGCGCCGGATCCGCTGAACCAGCCGTGGACGGGTCCCGCCGTCGTGTGGGGCGTCGCCGCCGTGATGTCCGCGGTGCTGCTGTACCGCGGACTGGCGCTGGGCCCCGGCAGTCCCGGCCAGCGGCGCCGTCCGGTCCTGGGGCACGCCCTGATGCATACGGTGCTGGTGGCGGCTGCTGCGGGAGCCATTGCCGTCTTCCGGCCGGCGGCGGCCGTGGTGGAGCCGGCGGATCTGCTGCCGTCCGTGGATGAGGAACGCAGCCGCGCGGGACTCGACGCCATGATCGTCGGAGTCTGGGGTTCCACCCTGCTGGTCCTGCTGGCGGCACTGGTGCTGCTGTCGCTGTCCTTCCTTGGAGCTGGCAGGCGGCAGCGGCGGCACTATGCCGGCGCGTCGGCCCTCCTCGCCGGCGCGGCCGTGCTGCTCCATTCCGTCAATGCGCTGCTGCGTACGGCGCTCGAAATCGTGGTCAACTACGTAGCCGGATTCCTGGACCCCGACGCCGGCGGGCCGGCTCCGCAACGCTGGGAGCCGATCCTGCTGGCGCCGGACGATCCGGCGACCTTGACCGACAACCGGCTTGCAGTGGTGCCGCTGGAAGGCTTCTTCTTCGGAATGGCCCTGCTCGCGGTGCTGTACCTGATCCTGCGCCGCCTTCCCGACGTCGGCACCATCCCGCCGCGCCGGGACCGGACCGGCCAGCTGCGCTGGCTGCATCGGGCCCGGGCCGCCCTGCCGGAGGCCATGGCCCGGCCCGCGCTGGCCGTGCCCGGCCTGCTGGCCATCGGCTTTGCCTGGGCTGTTGAATGGTGGATGTCCGAGGCAGAGGAAGAACTGTGGCTGCGGCTGGTGGTCCTCGGCATGCACGCAGGGGCGGTGCTGTTGCTGCTGTTCGTCGTCTTCGGCCAGTTCGATTCGGTGCGCGAAATCGTCGGCAGGATCGGCGATGTGGCCGGCTTCTGGCCGGTGACGCACCATCCGCTGTCCGGACTGTCCTACCGCGGCGCCGTGGCGGAGGGGATCCGGGAGGAAATCGACGCGCGGGACAGCGCCGTCGTCGTGCTTGCCGCCCACAGCCAGGGAAGTGTGATCTGCGCCTGGCTGCTGAGCGGCCGGCACGAGCCGCTGCCGGGACGGCCGGTCCACCTGGTGACCTGCGGCTCGCCGCTGGAGTCGCTCTACGCCACCTACTTTCCGCGGTATTTCGACCGCAGCCTGTTCGACGACGTGCAGAACGCCGCGGTGACGTGGCGCAATTTCTGGCGGGACACGGACATCATCGGCGGGCCGGTCGAGCGCGGCCATGGGGGCCAGCGCGGCGACCCGGCCCGGCCGGTGGACCAGCAACTGGCCGATCCCCGGGGCGGCGGCGCGCCGCAGGGGCACCGCAATTATTGGGTGGACCCGGTGCAGATGGCCTACATCGCGGCCCTGCCGGCCACGGATCCACCACTTCCGTATCCGGTCTAGTAAACTAGCCCGAGCGTAGGGGAGTATCCCGAGTGCTACGGTCGTCAACACGCAGGGCGCGGAAGCCCGGCCGGGCGTAGCAGCCAGCTGTCTGGAAGCTGGCGGAGAGACTTGCGGAAATCACTCGTATCCCGGAAGGTTCTACATGCCCGAATTACCCGTTGCCTTTGAAGTAGGCACATTCATCGTGCTCGGCGCGGTGCTGCTTTTCGACCTGTTGCTCGTGGCCCGGCGGCCGCATGAGCCATCGATGAAGGAAGCCGGCCTGTGGGTCGCCTTCTACGTGGCTCTGGCCCTGATCTTTGCCGGACTGATGCTGGTGTTCACGGATCTGGACCATACCGGCCAGTTCGTCGCCGGCTGGGTCACCGAATACAGTCTCAGCATCGACAATCTCTTTGTCTTCATCATCATCATGGCGCGGTTCTCGGTACCGCGTAAGTACCAGCAGGAAGTGCTGATGGTGGGCATTATCATCGCCCTGATCCTGCGCGGCATCTTCATCCTGATCGGTGCCGCCGTGATCGAGAACTTCAGCTGGGTGTTCTACATCTTCGGCGCCTTCCTGCTCTGGACGGCCTACCACCAGGCCAAGGACGACGGCGAGGAAGAGGAGCACAAGGAAAACGCCCTGATTGCGAAGCTGCGCAAGGTCCTGCCGATGACCGAGCACTACCACGGCAACAAGATCCGCGCCGTCGTCAACGGCAAGAAGGTCTACACACCGATGATCATCGTCTTCGTGACGATCGGCCTGACCGACCTGCTCTTCGCCGTCGACTCCATCCCCGCGATCTTCGGGCTGACCCAGAGCGCCTTCATCGTCTTCACGGCGAATATCTTTGCGCTCATGGGCCTGCGCCAGCTGTACTTCCTGCTCGGCGGGCTGATGAGCCGGCTGGTCTACCTGAAGCACGGGCTTTCGGTGATCCTGGCGTTCATCGGTGTGAAGCTGGTCCTGCATGCCATGCACGTGAATGAACTGCCGTTCATCAACGGCGGCCAGCCGATCGAATGGGCCCCGGAGATTCCGACCTTCGTATCGCTCGGCGTCATCGTCGCGACGATCGTGGTCGCCACCGTGGCCAGCCTGCTGAGCCCGGCCGGAAAGGTCGCCAAGGTGGATCCGCAGCTGGAGGCCGACGCGGAGAAGAGCCGCGTGGCGGCAGAGGAAGACGCCTAAGGGTTTCCGCCCGGACGCGGGGGGGGGGAGGGGGGGGGGGGGGGGGGGGGGGGGGGGGGGGGGGG